>VGDC01000032.1 GCA_016869895.1 Alphaproteobacteria bacterium | reverse complement strand
TATGATTCCATGACCCGTTCCGCCCTGTTCTTGTCCACTGTCATCGCTGCCTCGCTGGTGCTGAGCGGGTGTGATTCCATCAAGAATGTGTGGAAAAGCGCCGAGCCCGTGCCGAATCAGGAAGGCGCGGAATATAAGCCGGAGCGGGCGGATGCGCCAGAAGGCACGCCGCCGGTGGATGGTGCCGAGCCGGAGACGGCGACTCCCGTGAAGAAGAAAGCCGGACGCTACGAGGTGCTTTCCGTGCAGGGCGGCATTTCCGCCGATGCGAGCCTTGCGGATGCGAAAGTGGAAATCCCCACGGCCGTGCCGAATGCCGTCTGGCCGCAGCGTGGCGCGACCGCCTCCAACGCCATCGGCAATCTGGTGGGTAGCACATTCGACGATCATGACGCGACCTCCATCGGCAAAGGCAAGAAATGGACATCCGTGTTGGTGACCGCACCTGTCGTGGCGAGTGGCGTGGTCTATGCCATGGACGCGCAGGGCTTCGTCTCCGCCCATGACGCGGCGGATATCGACAAGGAACTCTGGCTGTCCAAAGTCCCCGTCGCGGGTGACGACAAGGACATCATGGGGGGCGGCCTCGCAGCTGCGGGCAACCTGCTCTTCGTCTCTACCGGACAGGGCATGGTCTTCGGCCTGTCGACCAAGGACGGCTCACAGGTCTGGAAGCGTAACCTCGGCATTCCCGTGCGTTCCGCGCCGAAACTGTTCAAAGGTGTGCTTTACGTCACCACCATCGACGACCAGCTCTTCGCGCTGAACGCGGCGACGGGCGGCATCGTGTGGAAGCATCGCGGCCTCGGCGAGCGCGTCGGCTTCATGACGAACATCTCCCCCGCCATCAACGATAACCTCGTGGTCGTCGGCTATGGTTCCGGCGAAATCTATGGCCTTGCCGCCGATTCAGGTCAGGAATTGTGGAACGATTCCCTTTCCCAGACCAACAAAACCGTGGCGACTTCTTCCTTCACGGGATTCGCGGGTGACCCTGTCATCGCGGGCGGCGTGGTCTATACCGCCAGCGCAGGCAGCCTCACCACCGCCACCCATCTTATCAGCGGCCAGCAGGTGTGGGACAAACCCGTCTCCGCCGTATCCACCCCATGGGTCGCTGGCGATTATCTCTTCCAGCTGACTGCAGAGGCGCAGCTTGTCGCCATCCACACGCCGGACGGGCGCATCAAATGGGTCGCCCAGCTGCCCCGTTTCGACCATGAAGAGAAGCAGCTCGACCCCTATCGCTGGTTCGGCCCGATTCTGGTTGACGGTGAATTGCGGGTCTTCGGTGCGGATGGCCGCGTCTTCGGCTTCTCGCCGGAAACGGGTGTGCGCAGTGATAAGGATGACATCCACAAAGACCTTGGCGCGACGCCCATCGTCGCCGGAGGCACACTCTATTATGTGACGCGGGACGCCAAGCTCCACGCTTTGAAAGATTGATACCATGAGTTTCACCGTCGCCATCGTGGGTCGCCCGAATGTCGGAAAATCCACGCTCTATAACCGTCTGACGGGCACGAAGCACGCGCTGGTCGATGACCAGCCGGGCGTGACCCGCGACTGGAAGATGGGCGCAGGGCACATCGGGCCGATGGATTTCAACGTCATCGACACCGCAGGGTTGGACGACAACGGCAAGGACAGCTTGGAGCGCCGCATGTTCACCCAGACCGAACGCGCGCTGGAGCGGGCGGATGTCGCGCTCTTCGTAGTGGATGCCCGCGCCGGCATCACCCCGCAGGACGAAGCCTTCAGCCAATGGTTGCGCCGCACCGGAAAACCCATGCTGCTGGTGGTGAACAAAGCCGAAGGCGGCAAGGCCTCCGCCTCCATCCATGATGCGTATAAGCTTGGCTTCGGCGAGCCTGTCGCCATCTCCGCCGCCCATGGTGACGGCCTCATCGACCTTTACGCCGCGTTAGAGCCATGGTGGAAAGACCGTGATCAGCCGGAAGAGAAGACCCGCCGTCGTGACCGCGACAAGGACAAAACCGCCGCCGAGGGCGAAGGCGAAGAGGGCGACGACCTGTGGGAAGGCGAGGAAGTGGGCGATGAAGTGCCCATCAGCATCGCCATCATCGGTCGCCCGAACGCCGGAAAATCCACCCTGCTGAACCAGTTGGTGGGCGAAGAACGCGTGTTGACCGGCCCGGAAGCGGGCATCACCCGTGATGCCATCGCCGAGGATTTCGTCTATAAAGGCCGCAACATTAAGGTGGTGGACACAGCGGGTATCCGCCGCCGCTCCAACGTGCAGGAAGGCTTGGAGAAGCTGGCCGTGCAGGACGCATTGCGCGTCATCCGCTATGCCAACGTGGTCATCATGCTGGTGGATGCGGAAGTCGCGCTGGAGAAGCAGGATCTGCACCTCATCTCGCTGGTCGAGAAAGAAGGCCGCGCGGTCATCATCGGCATCAACAAATGGGATTTGATCGACGATAAGAATGAATACCTGCGCATCACGGAAGCGCGTATCGCCGCCGTTATCCCGCAGGTGAAGGGCATCCGCGTGGTGCCGCTTTCCGCCAAACTGGGCAAGCACGTCGAGAAACTGATGGACGCCGCGCTGGAGACCTATGGCACGTGGAATCGCCGCTTGTCCACCGGTGCCATCAACCGCTGGCTGGACGGGGCGTTGCAGCGTCACTCGCCCCCCATTGTGAAGAACAAGCGCATCAAGATTCGCTACATGACGCAGATCAAGTCGCGCCCGCCCACATTCGCCATGTTCACCAATAACATCGAGGAATTCCCCGATAGTTATGAACGCTATCTGGTGAACGGCATCCGCGAAGCCTTCGATATGCCGGGCATCCCCATCCGCATGCAGCTGAGAAAAGGCAAGAATCCCTATGCCGATAAAAAGAAGTGAGTGGGACTTGAACGGGCGACAGCAGTCGCCCCGAGCCATCAGCCCGCGAAGCGGCGTTCCATATGAAATGCAGGAGGCATTTCATGGGAACATCTGAAAAATCAGCCGTAACTATCCGCGATCTGCGCAAGACCTATACCGAGGGCAAAGCGAAATCGCATAAGGAAGCGTTGAAGGGCATCGACCTTGAAATTCCGCGCGGCTCGTTCTTCGGGTTGCTGGGGCCGAACGGCGCAGGCAAATCCACCCTCATCAACATCATGGCCGGACTGGTGAACAAGACCAGCGGGGATGTGTCCATCTGCGGTCATGACATCGTCACCGCGACCAAACAGGCGCGTAGCTCGCTGGGTGTCGTGCCGCAGGAACTGGTGCTGGATGTGTTCTTCACCGTGCGCGAGGCGTTGGAGCTTCATGCGGGCTATTACGGCGTGCCGAAAGCGCAGCGTCGCACCGCCGAAATCATCGAGGCGATGGGGTTGACCGACAAGGCCGATGTGCCCCCGCGCCGTCTTTCGGGTGGTATGCGCCGCCGCTTGCTCATCGCCAAAGCCCTTGTGCATTCCCCACCGGTGCTGATTCTCGATGAACCGACCGCAGGCGTGGATGTGGAACTGCGCACCCAGCTGTGGGACTATGTGCGCCAGCTGAACAAGCAGGGCACGACCGTGCTGCTCACGACGCACTACCTTGAAGAGGCCGAGCAGCTTTGCGACACCGTGGCCATCATCAACCACGGGCAGGTCATCGCCAAAGACAAGACCCGCCAGCTGATGAAATCCTTCGATAGCAAAGAGTTGGTCTTGACGTTGAAACAGCCCGTCACGCAGCTTCCCCATGCACTCGATGGCCTTGAAGCGAAGCTGGACGAGGACGGCGCGCTGGTGGTGCGTTTCGCGCCTAGCAAGGTCTCGGCGATGGATGTGCTGGCGAAGGTGAAATGCGGCGGTATCGAAGTGGCGGACATCACCACCCGCGATGCCGACCTTGAGGATGTCTTCCGCAGCATCACGGCGATGAAAAACCCGTGACACCACCAGCCTGTTGCGTTAAACCATAACCCATGCACCCGTAGCTCAGCTGGATAGAGCGTTGCCCTCCGAAGGCAAAGGCCGTACGTTCGAATCGTATCGGGTGCGCCATATTCCCTTTAATTGTCTGTTGTAACCAAATAATCAGTTTTACTGCGGTTATTTAAAAGCTATCCTAAAAGTCGTGCCGCCCTTTAGATTGCTAATAATCTCGACTGTTGCATCATGCTGCTTGGCGATATGCGAAACTATGGATAGGCCTAGGCCTGTACCATCGCCCTGCTGCGCATTAACACGGTAGAACCTCTCGAAAATCCGCCCCCGCTCCGTTTCTGGAATGCCTATACCCGTGTCGGTCACGTTAAGCGTGACTTTCCCCTCGGCGGAATACAGTTCGACATCTACTTTGCCGCCTTCCGGCGTATATCGAATGGCATTATCCACAAGGTTGCCGATAAGGATACGCAAGCTCTCGGCATCACCTGTTATCTTAGAAGTCCCCGAAGCGTTTAGTCCAAAGTCTATATTTTTAACGGCTGCTTGCTGAGCTTGTTGCTCAACAACGGTTTTTGCGATTTCTGTAAGCGAGACGACCTTATGCGCACGTGTAATCGCTTCTGGCTCAAGCCGCGCGAGGGTGAGTAATTGCTGCACCAGATGTGTGGCGCGGTCGATGCCTGTTTGCAGCTTACCTATGGCGGTTTCCCGACTCTCTGCGCTTTTACTGCGCGCCAGAAGATTTAACTGCAGCTGCAAAGCGGTCAGCGGCGTGCGAAGCTCATGGGCAGCATCCGCCGTGAACCGCTGCTGCGCCTGCAAAGCCGCCTCCAGCCGCTCCAGCAATGCATTCAATGCTTGCACCATGGGCAAGACCTCCACGGGAATGTCTTCGCTGTCGATCGGCTCCATGCTGGACGCGGAACGTGCGTGGATGGCGCTGGAAATCTTTGATAGCGGCTGCAAACTGCGGCCAACGGTCAGCCAGATGAACAGGCCGATGAGGGGTATCTGCGCGATCATGGGGATGAGTAGCTGCAAAGCCATCTGGCGGGTGAAGATGTCACGGGCGTGCTGCGGCTGGGACACCTGAATGACGCCTTGTGGCACGTCTAGGGAATACACCCGCCAGTCCTTGCCGTCATACTGAGTGATGAACTGACCACGCCCGCTCTGTAAAGGGAAGTGGATATGTTCATGGGAGCGGTAGATGGACTCGCCTTCTTTGCTCCACACCTCGACCAGAAACTCCTCTTCGCGGTTCAGCTTCACCCGCTGGGAAGGGCCGAGCAGCCCCTTGCCAGCAAAGGGCATGACAGACATCTGAGATTCCAGCGTGGCGGCGATGTCCACCATGTTGTTGTCATACAGCTCATTAATCTCATCCCGCGCGTGAAAGAAGATGAAATAGGCGATGACGAGTGAACCGAGCGTCAGCACGGATATGAGGTATTTCAGGAGATAACGGCGGATGGAAATCATGCGGTCGCCACCATATAGCCGATGCCGCGCACGTTGCGTATCGCATCGGCATCCAGTTTCTTGCGGAGCTGATGGATATGCACTTCGACGGCATTGCTGCTGACTTCCTCATCCCAGCCATAGAGGCGTTCTTCCAGATCCGCGCGGGACAGGATTCTGCCGGGGTGTTCCAACAATGCGAAGAGAATGGCATATTCCTTAGCGGAAAGGGGTGTCGTGATGCCCTTATAGGTGATTTCGCGCTTGGCGGTGTCGAGGGAAAGCCCGCCCGCTTCCATCAAAGGAGACGCATTGCCGCCACTGCGGCGCAGACGGGCGCGGATGCGCGCTTCCAGTTCCGCCAGCGGGAAGGGCTTGATGATGTAATCATCCGCGCCGCTATCCAGCCCCAGTACCTTGTCGCTGAGGGTGTCACGCGCGGTGATGATGATGACGGGCACGGTGCTTTTGCCCGCCCGCAGCTTCTGCAGCACGGCGATGCCCGATTGTTTCGGAAGCCCAATATCGAGCAACACGAGGTCATAGGCTTGCACGGCGAGGCTTTCCTCTGCGGTGTCGCCGTCTTTCGCCCAGTCGATGCTGTAGCCATCGGCTTTCAACGCCTGCACGAGGCTTTCGCCGATCATCCTGTCATCTTCAACCAATAATAGGCGCATGGGCTATTCGCTCTTGGAAATCATCGTTGGCCTATCTATATCACGGCTCCAGCTTTTCCAATAGCTTGCTGATTGGAAGTAGGTCAGACCTTCGGTGGCGAAGTCTCCGCTTGGTGCATCATCCTTCACGAAGCGGTCATCCACCTTGCTGTAATGCTCGATTGCTTTGACCGGTTTGAACACCACCAGCTCGTCGGGGCTTAGATACCCCAACTGCAGGTAGTTGGAGATGAAAGCGCGCTCCTTGGCATCGTCGCGCAGCGCATCCTGACCGTAGAAACGGCTTTCATAGCTCATGTTCAGCAATCCCAGAATCGTCGGTGCGACATCTATCTGGCTTACCAGTTTCTCCACTTTCTGCGGCGCGATGATGCCGGGCGCGTAAACCAGCATGGGGATGTGATAACCTTCGGGGTTCAATTCCGTCTTGCCCGCGCTGCCCGCGGTGTGGTCGGCGACGATGACGAAGATGGTATGGTCGAACCACGGTTTGGTCTTGGCTTCCGCGAGGAATTTGCCGATGGCGTAATCGGTGTATTTCACGCCGCCGAAGCGGCCTTTGCCGGAGGGGATGTCGATGCGGCCTTCGGGATAGGTGAAGGGGCGGTGGTTCGAAGTGGTCATGACCATGTCGAAGAGGGGCTTGCCGGTCTTGTAGGCATCGTCATTCTCTTTGAGCACCTGCGTGAACAGGTATTCATCGGCAATACCCCAGACATTGCCGAATTGTGTGTCATCCGTGGGGATATTGGTGCGATCCACCACCTTATAGCCGTTATTGCCGAAGAAATAGTTCATATTGTCGAAATAGCCGTAACCGCCATAGATGAACTTGCTGTCGTAGCCTTTGGAATCCAGCACACTGGCAAGGGAGAACAGTTTCTCGTTCTCCGGTCTGCGCACGATGGAATTGCCAGGTATCGGCGGGATGGACAGGGTGATGGCGGAAAGGCCATAGACCGTGCGTGTGCCTGTGGCATAGAGATTGGTGAAGAAGAGGGATTCATCCGCCAGCTTATCCAGATTTGGCGTCAATCCTTGCTTGTTGCCGAAGGCCGCCATGTAATTCGCGCTCAGGCTCTCGACCGTAATCAGGACGACGTTGTAATCCTTCTCCGCTCCTGTGGCGGTAATCCGGCGGGTGAGCATGCCCTGTTCCGTTCCGGCGACACCCACCTGTTTCCGCAGATTGCTGATGAGGGTGTGGGCATCTTCTGTCGTGTAGAACTGATGGAACGGCAGCTCGTTATGCCGATAAGCGGAGAACAGCTCATAAGTGCCGTTCTTGGCGATTTCGGTGATGTAGCGGTTCGGGCTGATGGCGGAAAGCCGGCTGCTGTCCACCAGCAGGAAGGAGGCCACCGCGAAAGCCACAACCCCCGCGAACATCATCATCCGTGCAGTGCCGGATGGTTGCGCAGTAGGCTGCGGCTGTCGTGAATGGAATATCCAAGAGAGAACGGCGGATAAGAAGATCACCAAGCTCACCAAGGGCACCACGGGGTAAGACTCGCGGATATTGCCGATGACCTCATTGGTATACACCAGATAATCCACCGAGATGAAGTTGAAGCGGGAAGCGAACTCGTCCCAGAAGAACCACTCGCCCAATGCGGTGAACAGCACGGTGAAGCTGAGCAGGAAGAAAAGCCCCGTGCTGAAAAACCTGTCGAATCGGGAGCCGTATTTTCTTTTGGGAAGGATGAGGGGATACAACGCCAAGGGCAGCATGAAATAGGCGAAAGTGGCGGTATCCAGCAGCAATCCTATGGGTAATGCCAGTGCCGCCTCTGTCCATAATGCATCCAGATTTGCCTGCTCCTTCGCCAGCAGCACGATGCGCAGCAAAGCGGAGATGGAAAGGAAGAGCGCATAGAAAGGCGCGATGCGCTTCAGGTAGTATTTCAAGGTATCCATAAAAGCCTCCGGTGGATGGGATGACTTGGTTATGCACCGTGAAACTTAGGACTGACTTAAGCGGCGGGAAATAATCACGCAGCGGATGGAATAACCGATGAACAATGCGATGGCCAAAGTGGCGAGCACATGGCTGAGTGCGTGTTCCCCCCGCGCCATCTGCACCCATGCCAAGGCCGAACCAAGGATTATGCCTAATGCCGCGCCGCTGATGCGCCATGCCTTGCCGATAGGGGCGAATGCCAGCGCCAGCAGCGAGAATCCTGCGGCGGGATGGGCTGCCGGATAGCAATGGGGCTTGGCGGTGGGCAAACGCATACCGCGGAATGCTTCGAGCTGGTTGGGGCAGTAATGATGGGTGACCTGCTTCAACAAGGCGGTCACGGCAGGGCAAAGGGCGAGGCTCACCACAAAGACCGTCAGGGGCAATACGAGCGGTTTCATCTCTTTATGCCAATAGGCCGAAATGACCATGAATAACGCCGCCAGTCCGAAGTTCACGAATTGACGATTCGGCAAGGTATGCAATAAGTAGGTTGCTTCGTCGTTAGCACGGCTAATCAACCAGCAATCCTGCGCATTTTCCGCGATGCATGCTGAATCAAAGAAGAACCGTTTTAGGATTGCTGCATCGTCGAATGGTGGCGTCATCAACCCCAGCACGATTGCTACGGTCAAGAACAACGCCAGAAGCCATCGCGTTTTTAAAAAAGAAGGCAAAGCATCTGCGCCAGTGTGAAGGCCACGGGTATACATAGGTTATCATCCAACTTAAGGTGTTTGGCATAGAGTTCTGCGAATGTCGCCGCGATGCAAGCAACAGCTCCCGCCCACAAGAACGGGATTGGCTCTGCGGTATATTGCGCCGAAATCGCCACGATGATGAGGGCAGAGAGAAAAAAGGCAGCGCTGCCCTCTATGGATTTTCCGGCAAAAGGATGTTTGCCGAACTTGCGTCCAATCAGGGCGGCCAAAGAGTCGCTCACCATGAGTATTGTCAAAGCTGTAGCAGCTGTCATTGCGGGAGCGATGAAGGTGACGACGATTGCCCCAAGCAGCATATAGAATGCGCCTGTGAGCTTGAGGGTATCGCCCGTTTCGCTTGGACGGAGAATCACGCGAAAGAGGTGATTGACCAATGCTCCTGAGCGCCGCATAGCTTCAAATAGAATAACCAGCACAAAAGCCGCGCCGAAAATCAATAGCGCAGTGTCTGCCCCGAAGCTCCATATCACATAAGGCATCCACAAGGATGTCAGGTGGAATAACTTGCGGTAGATTTCATGTCGGTAGGAAAAGTAGTCCATGTATCCCCATCTCGTTAGCACGAAGATGGGGGTATAAACTTAAGGGAGACTTAAACATGTAAATGGACTTATTTGAGTAGGAGTTTTATCATCCAGTGCCTAGCATCATCTTTACTGGTGCGCCATATCATTCAAGTGCCTTGCCGCCCGCCAACCCAAGGCATATCGCCCGATAGGTCGATTCGAACATTCATAGAGTGAGCGGCCTTCGCCGCGGCGAATCGTATCGGGTGCGCCATCTGCCCCACAGCTCATAACGCCCCAAAGCAAAGGGTCATAACTTCTCGGTTATGCCTATTTCTTGCATCTATCCGAGCAATATTTCACTTCATTCCACACCTTTTCCCATTTCTTCCGCCATGTGAAGGGTCTCCCGCAGCGCGCGCATATTTTGCTGGGCAGGTGGCGTTTCTCGACTCCTTTAGGCATCGGGCTTTCCCACATTCGACAGGATAGAATATTTCGGGTGGTCTCGTTTCAGGCTTTCATCTTTGGCCGAACGCGTGACAGGCCACCATCGACAGCCAGCACTTGGCCGGTGATCCAGCTGTTTTGTGGATCAAGCAAGAACACGATCGCGCGCGCCACATCTTCAGGCTTGCCCAGCCTTCCCAGCGCATGCATGGTTTCTGAGAATTTGCGCGAGGTTTCGTTGCTGGTCAGTTCGGCGGTCAGCGGCGTTTCGGTCAGGCCGGGCGCCACCGCATTCACGCGCAGGTTCTGCGAGGCATAGGTTGCCGCCGCCGAGAGCGTCAGCCCCAAAATCCCTGCTTTTGCAGCGGCGATCGCTTCATGGTTTGCAAGCCCCTCCATCGCCGCCGCGGAAGAAATCAGCACCACTACACCGCCCTTGTTCAAATGCTTGCCCGCTGCGCGCACGGTAGCGAAGGCGGTGGTGAGCGAAGCGTCCATCACCGTTTGATACTGTTCTTTGCTGGTCAGATGTGCCGATTTAAGCAGTAAAGAGCCGCTGCAATTCACCACGCCATCCAGCTCGCCCGCCTGCTTGAACACGGCATCCACCGCATCGAAATCCGTCGCATCGAGTATCGCGTCCGGCGCAATTTTGCTTTCATCGCGCGCGGTGGTGAACAC
>VGDC01000031.1 GCA_016869895.1 Alphaproteobacteria bacterium | reverse complement strand
CGCGCTGCTGTACCTTTACTTCACCTATGGCACGACCGACATCCCCACGTTGACCGCTTCCGTTCCGCAGCTGACCAAAGAAGTGCAGATATGGCTGTGGCTGGCGTTCTTCGCCTCCTTCGCCGTCAAAGTGCCGATGTGGCCGGTGCATACGTGGCTTCCCGATGCGCACGTACAAGCGCCGACCTCCGGCTCGGTCATCCTTGCGGGTGTGCTCTTGAAAATGGGTGCTTACGGCTTCCTGCGTTTCTCGCTGCCCATGCTGCCGGAAGCCTCGGCCTATTTCGCGCCGCTCATCTTCGGCCTGTCCATCGCCGCTATCGTCATCACCTCGCTGGTGGCGCTCGTGCAGGACGATATGAAGAAGCTCATCGCCTATTCTTCCGTGGCGCATATGGGTTTCGTCACCGTGGGTATCTTCTCGCTGAACCAGCAGGGTATTGAAGGCGCGCTGGTGCAGATGATTTCCCATGGTCTCGTCTCCGGCGCGCTGTTCCTCTGCGTCGGTGTGGTCTATGACCGCATGCACACCCGCGAGATCGCGCATTACGGCGGCCTTGTGAACCGTATGCCCTTCTATGCCGCCGTATTCCTGTTCTTCACCATGGCCAGCGTCGGCCTGCCCGGCACGAGCGGATTCATCGGCGAATTCCTGATTCTGGTCGGTGCGTATCAGGCCAGCACGTGGGTGGCCTTCTTCACCGCCACAGGCCTCATCCTCGGCGCGACCTATGCCCTGTGGCTGTTCCGCCGCGTGGTGTTCGGCGAACTCACCCGTTCCGAGCTGAAGAAAATCGTGGATTTGGATGGCCGCGAAATCGCCATGTTCGTGCCCATCATCGTGCTGGTGCTGTGGTTGGGGATCTACCCCAAACCCGTGCTGGATTCGCTGCATAGCTCCGTGAATCGCGTCGTCGCCGAAGCTTCGGGCACGGCAGTGGTCGAAGAGATCATCGTCGAACAGCCCGCTGTCGGCCAGCCGCTGGAAGGTGTCGTCAAGGAAGACCTCATCGAAGAGCAAGCGGAAGAGCAGAGAGCCGCCGAAAACGCCGAGATCGTGAAAGAAGAGAACATCATCATCGAAACGCCCGAAGGCGTGGACGTGAAAATCATGGAACCGATCGAAGGGGAGGGCGGCAGAACCCCCGCCGCGCCCGCATCGGAAGACCATGAGAATCAGGAGTGACCCAGATGCCAGCCCAATTCGCTTTCCTTTTCCCGATTCTGCCGGAACTGCTGCTCGCAGTCGCCGCGATGGGATTCCTCATCTTCGGGGTGAGCGGCGGTAGCAACCGCACGCCGCAGATCTCCTATGGCGTCATCCTGACCTTCCTTGCGGCCTTCTGCATGATGTTGGTCTATCCCTTCGAGGGCACGTTCCTCGGCGGCGCGTTCACCACCAACGCCTATGTCATCTTGTCCAAACTGCTTATCCTCGGTTCGGCCTTCCTCGTGCTCATCACCTCGGCGGATTGGCTGGAGGAGGAGGAACATCGCATCTTCGAATACCCCATCCTTGTGCTGCTTTCCGTGCTGGGCATGATGGTCATGGTATCGTCGGGTAACCTGCTGACGCTGTATATGGGTATCGAATTGACCTCGCTGCCGCTCTATGTCCTCGCAGCCATCCGTCGTGATTCGCTGAAATCCACCGAATCCGGCCTGAAATATTTCGTGCTCGGTTCGCTGGCATCGGGCATGTTGCTCTTCGGCATCTCGCTGGTTTACGGCTTCTCCGGCACCATTAGTCTGGATACGCTTCAGAACATCTTCGATGCCGCTGCGCAGACCGCATTCGAGAACGGCACGCCCTTGGCCATCCCCGCCGGACTCTTGGCTGGCTTGCTGCTCATCGTGGCTGGCCTCAGCTTCAAGGTTTCCGCCGTTCCCTTCCATATGTGGGCACCGGATGTCTATGAAGGTGCGCCGACGCCTGTCACCGCCTTTTTCGCGGTCGCGCCGAAAATCGCTGGTCTGGTGGTCTTCGCACGTATCCTGCTGGAGACCTTCGGCGGTCTGACGGAATACTGGCAGCAGTTGCTGGTGTTCATCGCCATCGGTTCGATGCTGGTGGGTGCGTTCGGTGCCATCACCCAGACGAATCTGAAGCGTCTTTTGGCCTATAGCTCCATCGGCCATGTCGGTTTCGCGCTGGTGGGCGTCGCCTCCGGCACGGAAGCGGGCGCAAGCGGTTTGCTCATCTACCTTTCGCTCTATCTCTTCATGTCTGTGGGAGTCTTCGGCTGCTTGCTGATGATGCGCCGCAAGGGCGAATATGTGGAGAATATCACCGAATTGGCAGGGCTTTCCAAGACCCAGCCCCTCATGGCAGCCGCCATCGCCATCTTCATGTTCTCCATGGCGGGCATTCCTCCGCTGGCGGGTTTCTGGGGGAAATTCTACGTCTTCCTCGCCGCCATCGAGTCCGGCCTGTTCACGCTCGCCATCATCGGCATGCTGCTCAGCGTCGTTTCCGCATATTATTATTTGAAAGTCGTCAAAATCATGTACTTTGATGAGGCGCGCACCTCGTTCGATAAGAATGCATCGGGCGGTTTGCGACTGGTGGTAACCGGATGCAGCCTGTTCACGCTGCTGTATTTCGTCTATCCGACGCCCATCATCTCCTATGCGAAGCAGGCTGCGGCTGCACTTGCTTTATAAGGGGATAAACCCAAAGGCTTTAGCGTTTTGACCAAAAAGACCTATCACCTCATCAACGACTACCACTTGCTGGCCTACGAATCCGTGGACAGCACGAACGAGGAGGCGAAACGCCTCGCCGAGGGTGGCGCGGCGCATGGCGCGGTGATCTGGGCGAAGGAGCAGACGGCTGGTCGGGGGCGTTTGACACGCGAATGGGAATCCAAATCCGGCAATCTTTTCGTCTCGCTCCTGCTTTCGCCGAAATGCGCCGTGGCCGACATCGCGCAGCTTTCCTTCGTTTCCGCCGTTGCGGCCGTGGAAGGCCTACAGCCCTTACTTCCCGCAGGTGGGGAATTCACCTGCAAATGGCCGAATGACATCCTTCTCGGCAAGAAGAAGATGGGCGGCATTCTGCTGGAATCCTTCGTCACCGTGCCGGAAGAGGGCGACCACAAGGGCAAGCCCAAGCAATGGGTGGTCGTGGGCGTCGGCATGAACATCGACTCCTGCCCCGAAGACACCGCCTATCCCGCCACGTCCCTGCGCGATGCCGGGGTGGAGCTGGTCAGCGCGAAAATCGTGCTGGGGCGGTTCATTGAGCATTTCATCGAGCAATATGACATCTGGGCGAAGGACGGCTTCGCGCCCATCCGCGAAAGCTGGCTGAAACACGCTTACGGCATCGGCAAGAAAATCGAAGTGCGCAACGGCGACGAGACCGTCAAAGGCACGTTCACGGGAATCGGCGAAAAAGGCGAATTGCTGGTGGATGCGCCGAAGGGGCAGAAATACGTCATAAACACTGGCGATGTATTCTTTAATCCGGTAAAAGCGGTCACCACCCGCAAGAAACCGTCCTGAGAAAGCTCCGATATGCTTCTGGCCATTGACGTTGGTAATACCAATACCGTTTTCGCCGTGTACCGCGATGAGAAAGTGCTCGCCGAATGGCGCATGAGCACCGATGCGCGCCGCACGGCGGATGAATATGCCGCGCAGCTTTTCCAGCTTTTCAACCATGCGGGATTCTCTGTGAAGGACATCACGGGTGCGGTCGCGTCTTTCGTGGTGCCAGCGGCGGTTTTCGCCGTGCGCAAGCTGTGCAAGGACTATTTCGGTGTGGATCCCGTGGTGGTGGGTGATGCGAACGTGAAAACAGGCGTGAAAGTGCTGCTCGACCAGCCGAGTGAGGCAGGCTCTGACCTTATCGTGAATAACGTCGCCGCATGGGCGCGCCACAAGAAACCGATGATCATCATCGATTTCGGCACGGCCACGACCTTTCAGGTCATCGGCGGGGAAGGGGAGCTTCTGGGCGGGGTCATCGCGCCGGGCATCAACCTTTCCATCGAAGCCCTGCACATGGCGGCGGCGCAGCTGCCCACCGTCGAGGTCGCAGACCCCGGCAAGGTCATCGGCAAAGGCACGGTCTCGGCCATCCAATCCGGCATCTTCTATGGCTATGTCGGCCTCATCGAGGGCATCGTCTCGCGCATCAAGAAAGAATATGGTCAGGAACTTCTGGTCATCGCCACAGGCGGTCTCGCGCCGCTGTTCGACAAGGCCACGCCGGTCATCGAACTGGTGGAGAACGACCTCGTCATCCATGGTCTGCAACTTATTTACAGAATGAACCGCTGATATGGCTTTCAACTTTCAGGATTATCATAACGAATTGCTCTTCGTGCCCCTCGGCGGCGCGAATGAAATCGGCATGAACCTTAATCTCTACCACTATCAGGGCAAATGGCTGATGGTGGATTTCGGCATCGGCTTCGCGGACGAGGCATGGACGCCGGGGGTGGATGTCATCGTGCCGAATGTCGAATTCCTGCGTGAAATCAAGGATGACATCCTTGGCCTGATTCTCACCCATGCGCATGAAGACCACCTCGGTGCCGCGCCCTATCTGTGGAGCGAGCTGGATTTTCCGGTTTATGCCACGCCCTTCACCAGCGCATTCCTGAAGACCAAGCTGGCCAGCGAGAACATCAAGCCCGGCAAGCGTACGGTCATCAAGGAAGTGCAGCTCGGCGCGACCTTGCAGCTTGGGCCGTTCACGGTGGAGCTTATCGGCCTGACCCATTCCATCCCCGAAATGCAGGCACTCGCCATCAGCACCGCCAGCGGCACGGTGATGCATACGGGGGACTGGAAATTCGATGAAGCACCCGTGGTGGGCAACGCTTCCGACCAAGACCGTCTGGCGGAATACGGCAAACAGGGCGTGTTGGCGATGGTCTGCGATTCCACCAACGTTTTCGTGCCCGGTCGCGCCGGTTCGGAAGACACGGTGCGCACGAACCTCATCGCGCGCATCAAGGAATGCGAAGGCCGCGTGTTCGTCTCCACCTTCGCCTCCAACGTGGCGCGTTTGCAGACGCTCATCGAAGCGGCGGAAGCCACCGACCGCAAAATCGTGCTGGCGGGGCGTTCCCTCTGGCGGGTGACGGAAGCGGCGCGCGAGGCGGGATACCTCAAAGGCATTGAATTCCTGCCCGAAACCGCAGCGGCGGATATTCCCCGCGATAAACTGATGATCATCTGCACGGGTTGCCAAGGCGAGCCGCTGGCGGCACTGTCGAAAATCTCCCGTGGCGACCACCAGACCCTGCGTTTTGTGCCCTCCGACACGGTGATTTTCTCCGCGCGTATGATTCCGGGGAATGAAAAGCGCATCAGCCATGTGCAGAACCAGATCGTTCGCAACGGCATCACGCTGGTGACGCCACGCCGTGACGACATCCACGTTTCCGGCCACCCTGCGCGGGATGAACTGGCTGAGATGTATGCCCATGTGAAGCCGCATATTGCCGTGCCTGTGCATGGCGAGGCGCGTCACTTGCAGGAACACGCGCAATTCGCCCGTTCGCTGGGCGTGCCCCATGCGGTCGAGCCGTATAACGGTGCGGTCATCCGCCTTGCGCAGGATGGCGCGCAGGTGGTGGGCATGGTCGAAAGCGGCTATGTCGCCATCGATGGAAATTGCCTGCTCGACATCGACAGCCCCGTGCTGCGCATGCGCCGCCGTATGCAGGAAGCGGGGGTGGTCACCATCGTGCTGGCGGTGAACAAACATTATGAATTGGTGGCAGAACCCTCCATCACCGCGCCCGGTTCATTGGACGAGGAGGGCGATGCCGACCTGTTCGAGAGCCTGCGCGAGGAAATCGAGATCACCATGGAAGCCTTGCCGAATGCCATCACCGCCGAGAAGGTGAAACATGCGGTGCGCACCACCGTACGCCGCGTGTTCAAGCGCGAAGTGGGCAAGAAGCCGATTCTGTTCGTGGAAGTGTTGAAGATTGCTTAACAGGTAATGACGCTTAGCGCGTGATGCCTGCGGTGGCAGCAACGACCTGCGCCAGACGCTCTTTGACGACGTTGTTGCGGAAGTCCACGCCTTCTTCTTCCGTGCGATAATGCGCGGCTTCTGGGCGTGTGCCGGCCAGTGAGGTCAGGCGGTCGGAGAACGTCACAGGTTTTTCACCCGCTTTTTTCACCGGAATATCTTGCTTTACGGGAATGTCCTGCGCGAAGGATTTGGCGGGTTCTTCGGCCTTCTCCACCGCTTTCACCGTTTCCTGTTCGACCTCCTGCTGAGCCGCTTCGCGCCCCACATGGTTGGTCTTCACTTCCTGTTGCTCGCTGCTGGCGTTCTCGTCTTTCAGGCCGCCAGTGAGGCTTCCTACGATGCCGCCGCCGACCATGCCGACGATGCCACCGATGGCCACGCCCATGACGATGGCGGGGATGATACCGCCGCTGATGACGCCGGTGAGCGCCAGCACAAGGCCGACCCCCATGCCAGCCATGGAGCCGATGTTATTACCCGTGTTGGTGCCGGAAAGCATGCCTTTGAAGAAACCATGCACGTTCAGTGCAGTGTGCTTTATGTGATGACCGAAATGTTTGAGAATCGACATTAAAAGCTTTTCTCCTCTTGGCATTAACCGTATCATATCGGGAAAATCATTAATTAACTGTTAAAATTTCGTGTCAGCGGCTTCTGGCCTCATAAATTCACGGAACTGTCACAAAGCGAAATAGCCTTTAGGAGAATGCGGATGCTCGGTAAACTCAACCATGTGGCCATCGTGGTGAAAGACGTGAACGCGGCGGCAGCGGTGTATCGTGACACGCTGGGCGCGCAGGTCTCCGAGCCTAAGGCACATCCCGAGCATGGCATGACGGTCATCTCCGTGAACCTGCCGAACACCAGCATCGAACTGCAACAGCCGCTGGGCGCGGATTCTCCTTTGTCCAACTTCCTGCTGACCCACGCGGATGGCGGCATCCACCACATTTGCTACGAGGTGGCGGATATCTTCGCTTCCCGCGACAAGCTGGTGGAGCAGGGGGCGCGCGTATTGGGCGGCGCAGAGCCGAAGACAGGCCCGCACGGCAAGCTGACGCTTTTCCTGCACCCTAAGGATTTCTGCGGCACGCTCATCGAACTGGAACAGGCTTAATCCCTCATGAGTTGGTTCACGGTCGCGCTGTTCTATCTTTTCTGCTGGTGGCTGGTGCTCTTCTGCGTGCTGCCCTTCGGTATACGCCGTGAAGAGAACCCGGAGACGGGGCATAGCACGGGCGCACCGGTGAAAGCCCATCTCAAGCGCAAGCTCCTCATCACCACGCTTCTGACTGTGGTTCTTACCGCGCTCTTCTTCTGGCTGACGGATGGCATGCTCATCCGCCCAGAAAACGGCTGACGAACGCGCGACATCCCTTGATTCTTCCCCGCTGATTCGCTAGGCTTGCTGCTCATTTAACCATGAGTGGACACCATGACAGCCGACCCCAAGACCACACCCCGCGAAACCATCGCCTTTCAGGGCACGGAAGGTGCGCATGCAGACCTCGCATGCCGCCAGCATTACCCCTATCTGCACACGCATGCCTGCGCGAGCTTTGACGATGTGTTCGACCTCGTGGCGCAAGGCAAGGTCGGTCTGGGGCTGATTCCCATCGAGAATTCGCAAGCCGGTCGTGTCGCGGAAATCCACCAGATTCTGCCGCGCACCAACCTGCATATCGTGGGGGAGCATTTCGTGAAGATCGAGCATCACCTGCTCGGCGTGAAAGGCGCGAAGCTGGAAGACGTGAAGAAAGCCTATTCCCACCCGCAGGCTTTGATGCAATGCCGTCAGCACCTGCGCCAGTTGAAGCTGGAGACGGAAGGCTATTCCAACACCGCGCTTGCCGCGCGTGATGTCGCCGCGTGGAATGACAAGTCCAAAGCCGCTGTGGGTTCGCGCCTTGCGGCTGAGCTCTATGGGTTGGAGATTCTGAAAGAGAATCTGCACGATTCGGATGATAACGTGACCGTTTTCGCCGCTATCGCCCACGAGCCGAAGGAAATCGATCCCTCCGAGAAACATGTGCTGACCACGGTGCTGTTCACCGTGCGCAACATTCCTTCCGCGCTGTATAAAGCCTTGGGTGGTTTCGCCACCAATGGCGTGAACATGCTGAAGCTTGAAAGCTACATTCCCGGCGGGGTTTCCGCCACGGCGCAGTTCTACATCACGCTGGAAGGCAACCCTGAAGACAAGAACGTGCGTCTCGCACTGGAGGAGCTGGGCTTCTTCTGTAAGAAGGTGCAGGTGTTGGGGGTTTACCCTGCCGACCCGTCCCGCAATCAGCCGGTCGTGGAAGAAGTGTGATTTTTCACGTTTTGTTCACGAAAATGTCATGGAATGCGCGTAAACTGAAGGCTCTTACCCCACGGGGTTATAGCCATTGGAGCGCATTTCCATGCTGACTTACGTCATCGGTTTCTTCCTTGCCTGCGTCACCGCGATGCTCATCGCCATCGCCATCGTCTGTTCCCTCGCGTGCTACCGCACGGTGCTCCACATCATCGACGTGGTGAAGAAAAAGGAACCGCTGGCGTTCGATTTCCACCTCTTCACCGTCATCTGCGCGGTGCTCATCCTCATCATGATCGTCGTGGTCTGGCCGATAGCTTTATACAATCTCTGGGATAGCAACTTCGTGACAAATCAGATTTAGAGCGCCGCTTTGGCGGCTGCGATACGGGCTTTCTTGGTTTCTTCGCAGTAAGGGCAGCGTTCATTGGGGATGTAATCCGGATGTTCGCGGTCTTGCGGCAGCAGGGAATGCCCGCAGCCGTAACAAGCCGATGCCGCTTTGGATGGCTCAAGGCCGTGCCCCACGCCCACCCGATGGTCGAAGACGAAGCATTCCCCTTCCCATGTGCTCTGCTCCTGTGGCACTTCCTCCAGATATTTCAGAATCCCGCCTTTGAGGTGATAGACCTCTTCAAATCCCTGATCCAGCAGATAGGCCGTGAATTTCTCGCAGCGGATGCCGCCCGTGCAGAAGGTGGCCACGCGCTTGTGCTTTTTCGTGTCCATCTCTTCGCGCACGAAATCGGGCAGTTCCTTGAAGTGGTGGATGCGTGGGTCGACCGCGCCTTTGAACGTGCCAAGGTGCGTTTCATAGGTGTTGCGGGTGTCGAGCACATAGACGTCTTCCTGCTCGATGAGCCCGTTCCAGTCCTTCGGCTCGATATAGGTGCCGACTTTCTCGTGGACGTTCACCGGCGCGCCCAAACCCATGATTTCTTTCTTCAGCCGCACCAGCGCGCGCGTGAACGGATGGCGGGTAAAGAAGCTTTCCTTGTGTTCCATATCCGCCATTCGCGGGTCGGTGCGCAGGTGGGCGATGAAGGCGCGCACGGCTTCCGGCGGGCCGGAGATGGTGGAGTTCACACCTTCGGGTGAAAGCAGCAATGTGCCTTTGATATCGCCGTCCAGCATGCGCTGGCGGAGAGCGGCACGATGCTCCTCGTAATCGGGAAAATCGAAGAATTTATAGAAGGCGGCGAGAAGAATCGGCAGCTCACTCATGGGAAGACAGGCTCCTGCTGGCCGCTGATCCACGCGGGATGTTCCTGCATGGCGAGTTTGAAGAGGCTGCTTTCGCGGAAGCTTTCCAGCCATTGCAGGGTGTGGGCGTAGCGGTCTGCTCCCAATGTGTTGCGGCTGGCGTATTGGTGCACGAAGGGCACGATGGCGATATCCACTTTGGTGGCATGGCCTCCTGCGAGGTAGCGGGAATCGGTCAAACGCGCCTCAAGCTTGTCGAGGAATGCAGCGGCCACGGCGTTCCAATCGGTCGTGTCGCCGTCGCCCTCGAAGCGTTCGGGGTATTTCAGCCGCACCAGCGCCTTGCCGAATTTCGTGTCGTTCTCTTCGATAAGCGCGTTCATCTCTGCTTCGGGCGCGTGGTGGTGGCCGAGGCCGAGCGGGTCGTTCTGCGCAATCGCCCAATCGACCACGGCGAGGCTCTGGTCGATGATGTTCCCATCGTTCTGCACCAGCACGGGCACGGTGCCTTTGGGCGAGGCGGTCAATAGCTCCTGCGGTTTATTGGGCAAGGCCACTTCGCGCAACCGCACCTTGATGTTCCCCGCCACGATGGCCAACCGCGCCCGAATGCAATAGGGGCAGTTGAGGTAGGAATAGAGCAGAGGCAGGGTTTCACTGGACGGGTTGTGCTGTGGGGACATTCTCGAACGTTCCTGTATGGATGAATTGCACCGTCAAATCCTCGACGGCCTTATCGTTGAACATGGAATCATGGTCGGCGCGCACGGTGGCGAATTCCTTCATCCCGTCCAGCACGGTGCGCTGCGCGCCCAGCTTCGTGCGGTTCGCGCCGGGGAAGCTGACGGGCAGGTTGCTATCGGGCTCTTGTCCGGCGATGATGCCCAGTTCATACCCCACCGCCGAAGTGCCGATGAGTTTGGCGAGGTTGCGCTTGTTTGCCGTGCCGAG
>VGDC01000030.1 GCA_016869895.1 Alphaproteobacteria bacterium | reverse complement strand
TTTCTTGCTGGACGCGGGTGAGTGCCTTGATGCGGTCGCGCAGCGATGCGGCGAGTTCGTAATCCATCTCTTTGGCGGCGGTCTGCATCTGGGCGAGCAGCTCGTCCTGCATTTCGCGGTTCTTGCCACGCAGGAAGGATTGCGCCTGCGTGATGAGCTTGCCGTATTCCGCCTCGGAGATTTTATCCACGCAAGGGGCGGAGCAGCGTTTTATCTGATATTGCAGGCAGGGGCGGGTGCGGCTGGCAAACACGTGGTCGTTGCACGGGCGGAGCAGGAAGGCCTTCTGCAAGATGGCGAGGGTTTCATTCACCGCGCTGGTGGTGGCGAAGGGGCCGAAATATTCCCCTTTCACGCTCTGCGCGCCGCGATGTTTCACGATGCGCGGATAGGCATGGTCGCGGGTGATGAGGATATAGGGAAAGGATTTATCGTCGCGCAGCAGGATGTTATAGCGCGGCATCAGCTTCTTGACGAGGTTCGACTCCAGCAATAACGCTTCCGCCTCGGTATGGGTCTGCACGATCTCCATGCTGGCGGTGAGCGACACCATCCGTGCGATGCGCATGGACAGACCCGCCCGCGAGGCATAGTTCGTCACGCGGTTCTTGAGGTTTTTCGCCTTGCCGACGTAAAGGGCGTTGCCGTCCTTATCCAGCATGCGATACACACCGGGGCCGTTCGGCATGGTCTTCAGGTAGGAACGTATGACCGCTTCCCCCGTCGCCAATGGTGTGTCTTTCCCGTCCGTCATCTTTTCCCGTGCGTATCCGTTATTATGGTCAAAATTATCACTAGTTTTCAACACCTCGAAAGTTATCCACGAAACCTGTGGATAACTTTGGGGATAGGAACATCAATAGGACATAAATATTCCATCCAGCAAGTAGTTGCCCCTATTTGCACAAAAAATAGGCAGAAATTTCAACCTACTGTTTTTACTTATCTTATCGCGACAATTTCATCGTTCTAAACTGGGTTTTGCCGCATTGCACCCGTATTCGTATCCAAAAAGTTAAAATCCCTTAATCCTGTGAACAACTCACAGGTGATGCGCTGGATGAACAGGGGTGGGAAATACAATGAAGCTTTAGTGACTTAGCGTTGTGTTCCTAGCGCAGCATTCAGCATTAACCCTCGGCTTCAGGCCAGCCCAGCGCCACCATTCAGGGAAATGATCTGTCCGGTGAGCGATGGCGTCTCTATCAGGTAAGCCACTGCCGAGGCGATTTCAAGCGGGGAAGTGGGCTGGGGAACGGGAAGTTTCGCCACCAAGCGGGCGAACATCTCCTCCTCCCCGGGTTTAGGCAGGGTCAATCCCGGCGCGACGGCGTTGACGCGGATGCGCGGCGCAAGCCCTTGGGCAAGCAGCTTCGTCGCATCCTCCAGCCCGTATTTGCTTAAAGTATAGGTGAGGAAGTTCGGCGAGAGGCACATGCCCTCGCAGCCATCGAGCAGATTGACGATGACCCCCGTGGCACCTTCGCCCAGCTGGGCGGCGAAGGCCTGCGCCAGCAACAGCGGCGCGAGGAGGTTGGTGTCCATATGCGCGCGGAAATCGGCTTCGGTGAAAGAGGCGAGATTATCCTTCTCGAACAGTGCGGCATTATTCACCAATGCGCCCACCCCCCCTAATACAGCAGAGGCTTCCTGCACCACATGCGCGCAGGCACCGTGTGTGGAGAGGTCGCCACGGATGGCGACGGCTTCGCGCCCCATGGCGATGATGTCGCTGACGGTGCGCGAGGCGGCTTCGGCGGAATCGCGGTAATGCACGGCGATGTTCCAGCCTTTGGCGGCCATGTGCAGGGCGGTCTCGCGCCCCAGACGGGTCGCACCACCGGTGATGAGAAGGGTTTTTTGCGTGTTCATGCGCTGATATTAGCGATTCTGTGGATAAATTGTCACGTTTTTGTTGACAACGCAGGGGAAATGGCTATTTTCGGCACTCCTTATTTTCAGTGTAAATGGATGGTGCCAGAAAGGGTAACGGCCATGAAGCTTATCTCCTGCAATAGCAATGAGCCTGTCGCGCAAGCGATGGCGAATTATCTGAACGTGCCGCTGACGCAAGCCAGCATCCGCCGTTTCCCCGATATGGAAGTCTTCGTGGAGATCCACGAGAACGTGCGCGGCGAAGATGTGTTCGTGGTGCAATCCACCTGCTTCCCCTGCAACGACAATATCATGGAACTGCTGGTGACGCTGGACGCTTTGAAGCGCGCCTCCGCCCGCCGTATCACCGCAGTCATCCCCTATTTCGGCTATGCCCGTCAGGATCGTAAACCCGGCCCGCGCACGCCCATCTCCTCCAAACTGGTGGCGAACCTCATCACCACCGCTGGAGCCGACCGCGTGTTGACCGTCGATCTGCACGCCGGACAGATACAGGGCTTCTTCGATATTCCCCTCGACCACCTCTTCGCGATTCCCGTGCTGGTGGCCGACATCAAAGCCCAGTTCACCAACGGCGAGAAGCTGATGGTCGTCTCCCCCGATGTGGGCGGCGTGGTGCGCGCCCGTGCGCTGGCCAAGCGCATCGACGCCGACCTCGCCATCGTCGATAAACGCCGCGAGAAAGCGGGCGTTTCCGAAGTCATGAACATCATCGGCGACGTCGCCGGACGTACCTGCATCCTCCATGACGACATCGTGGATTCCGCCGGCACGCTCTGCAACGCCGCGCAGGCGCTCATCGACAAGGGCGCGAAAGAAGTCTACGCCTATGTGACCCATGGCGTATTATCGGGTGGCGCGCTGTCGCGCGTCGACCGTTCCGTATTGAAGTCGCTGGTCATCACCGACTCCATCCCCCTTCCGGACGAAGGGAAGAAGGTAGCGAATATCCGCACCGTGTCCATCGCCCCGCTTCTTGCCGAAGCCGTGCGACGCATCAGCGAAGAAAGCTCCGTTTCCAGCCTGTTTGATTGATTCGAATACCCAACCGAGTGTTTTCGGCGAGAACGCCGAGGATATTTTTATTAATGCATTGAATAAAAGAAAATAACTTTAGGAGACTATCCATGAAAGCAACCTACACCTTCAAAGCCGAAGCCCGTGAAACCTCCGGCAAAGGCGCATCCCGCGCCCTTCGCCGCGCTGGTCGCCTGCCTGCCGTTCTCTACGGAAAAGGCCAGGAGCCCATCGGCTTCTCCATCGACGCGAACGAATTCGTCCTCGCTTACCAGAAGGGCGGCTTCACCAACAAAGTGGTGGACGTGACCCTTGCTGGCAAGACCTACCACCTGCTGGCGCGCGAAATTCAGGTGCACCCCGTCACCGATAAGCCCGAGCACATCGATTTCCTCAGCGTGACCAAAGACTCCCGCGTACACGTCAACGTGCCCGTGCGTCTGGTCAACTCCGAGAAATCCATCGGCGTCAAGCGCGGCGGCACGCTGAACATCGTCAGCCATGAAGTCGAGCTGATCTGCGTTCCTGACTCCATCCCGCCGGTCATCAAGATCGACGTGACGGAGCTGGACATTGCGCACAGCATCCACATCTCCGCCATCAAACTGCCCGAAGGCGTGACCCCTGCTAACACCACGGACTTCACGCTTGTGACCATCACCGGTCGCGCGGCTGATGAGCCCGCAGACGCGGCTGCCGCTGCTGCAGCACCCGCTGCCGCTGCGAAACCCGCTGCGAAGAAGTAAGCTAGATGCAGCTGCTTGCAGGATTGGGGAACCCCGGTTCCCAATATGAAAGCACGCGGCACAACATCGGATTTATGGCGGTGGACAGGATTGCCCACCGCCATAATTTTTCCCCGTGGAAAGAGAAATTCCACGGGCAGGTCTGTGAAGGGCGGTTGGGCACACAGAAAGTGTTCCTGTTCAAGCCGATGACCTTCATGAACCGTTCCGGCGTGCCGCTGGCGGAAATCTGCAATTTCTATAAGATCCCGCCCGAACAGGTCGTGGTGATTTATGACGAACTCGACCTGCCGCTGGGCAAGCTGCGCGTGAAACAAGGCGGCGGGAACAACGGCCATAACGGTTTGAAGAGCATCGACGCCCATTTCGGCCTCAATTACCACCGCGTGCGGTTAGGGATAGAGCATCCCGGCACGAAAGAAGCGGTGACGGGGCATGTGCTGGGGAAATTCGCACCGAACGAGCAAGGGTTGCTGGAAGCCATGCTGGACGCGGTGACCGATGCCGCGCCACTGCTGGCCAAAGACGACGGCGCAGGCTTCATGAACAAAGTAGCACTTGCCATGCAACCGCAATTAGGCGAAAAAAAGGCATAATTTAAGGAGTACCCCATATGGGATTCAACTGCGGTATCGTGGGTATGCCGAATGTCGGCAAATCGACCCTCTTCAACGCCCTGCTCTCCACCGCACAGGCGGAAGCGGCGAACTATCCGTTCTGCACCATCGAGCCGAACACCGGCCGTGTGAGCGTGCCCGATGACCGCCTGACGGAACTGGCGGCCATCGCTAAATCCGCACAAATCATCCCCACCCAGCTGGAATTCGTGGACATCGCAGGTCTGGTGCGTGGCGCGAGCAAGGGCGAAGGCCTCGGCAACCAGTTCCTGTCGCATATCCGCGAGGTGGATGCCATCATCCACGTGCTGCGCTGCTTCATCGACGATGACATTACCCATGTCGAAGGCGGTGTTGACCCCTTGCGCGATGCGGAGATCATCGAGACCGAGCTGGTGCTGGCGGATTTGGAAAGCGTCGAGAAACGCATCCCCAACTTGCAGAAGAAAGCCAAAGGTGCGGATAAAGAAGCGAAAGCGCAGCTCGCCATCGCTGAAAAAATCCTGCCGATTCTGGAGAAGGGCGACCCCGCGCGCACCTTCAAACCCGCCGATGCGGAAGAGGCGAAGCAGCTGCGTATGATGCAGCTCATCACCTCCAAACCCATGCTTTATGCCTGCAACGTGGAAGAAGAGAACGTTGCCACGGGCAACGCCCTCTCCGCGAAAGTGGCGGAAGCCATGAAAGCCAAAGGCGCGAAAACCGTCGTGGTATCCGCTAAAATCGAAGCGGAGATTTCGGTGCTGGAGACGGCGGAAGAGAAAGCCGAGTTCTTGGATGCCGTCGGCCTGAAGGAATCCGGCCTTGCCAGCCTCATCCGCGCGGGTTTCGAACTGCTCGACCTCATCACCTTCTTCACCATCGGCCCGAAAGAGGCGCGCGCGTGGACGGTTCGCCGCAACGCCACCGCCCCCAACGCCGCCGGCGAAATCCACACGGATTTCGAAAAAGGCTTCATCCGCGCCGAAACCATCGCCTGCAAGGACTACCTGCAATTCAAAGGCGAGAACGGCGCGAAGGAAGCGGGCAAACTTCGCCTTGAAGGGAAGGAATACGTGGTGCAGGATGGGGACGTGTTGCATTTCCGCTTCAACGTCTAATCCGCTTCTCTTAAGGGAGGGTTTCCGTGGGTATCCTGAATCCGAAAAAGAAGAAGAAAGAAGAGCTGCAAGCCCCCAAATGGTTCAAGATCATGATGGTGGGGTTCGTGGCCTATGCCATCATCGCCAGCTTGTTCAGCGATAAGGTCTCTGACTCGAAGAAGGTCGCCGATGCGAAGCTGAAAGCGGCAGGGCCGCAGTTCGTCTTCGCCCCTCTTGCCCCCACCAAGGACGGCGGGCGTGACCTGCCGCTCTTCGGGCGTGACCGCGCACAGGGCGATGGCGCGGAGGCGGGATGCTGGGAGACGGTGGAAATCAGCTACAAGCTCTACAATAACAAGAACGAACTGGTCGAAGACCGCATGACCGCCGAAAGCGAGCCGATGCGCTTCACACTGGGTCTGGGCGATGGCTTGCCCGCGCTGGAACGGGGCGTGCTGGGCATGAAGCCGGGTGGTCGCCGCGAAATCACCGCGCGCCCCGAACTGGCCTTCGGCGCACCGGGCTTCACCCATGAGAAACTCACTGACAAAGACCAAGTGGCGTTCGATGTGGTGCTGAAAAGCGTGGAACGCCCTGCGAATCTGCCGTTCAGCGACCTCGGCCTGCGCATCTATGACGATGTGAAGGGTAAAGGCCGCATCGCCCAATGCACCGACCCCGTGGGGTTCAGGCTGCGCGGCTGGAAGGCTGACGGCGAAACGCTGTGGCGTGACCAGAACATCAGCGAGAAGACCTTCGAGACGACCATCGGGCGCGGCGTCGCCCCCTATGCCATCGAGAAGGCGCTCATCGGCCTGCAACTCGACGGCAAACGCACGCTCATCGTCGCCCCTGGCTATGGCAGACCGCTCTTCGCCGAAGACGCGCCCACCGAGGAGAACAAAAACGAGCCTTACCTCTGGGAGGGCTTGCCCATCCCGCAGGATGAGGTTATTTTGCTCGAAATCGAGCGGGTGCCCTTGCCCTCCGAAATGCCAACCGAATTCGTCCAGCCCGCTAAGGAGTAGCGCATACCATGTCTTTCCTCGCCCAACGCATGAGCTTCATCAAGCCGTCCCCCACCATCGCTGTGACCACCAAGGCGGCGGAGCTGAAAGCGGCGGGTAAGGACGTCATCGGTCTGGGCGCGGGTGAGCCGGATTTCGACACCCCCGACCATATCAAGGACGCCGCGAAGACCGCGCTGGACAAAGGCCAGACGAAATATACCCCCGTCGCCGGAACACCCGCGCTGAAACAGGCCATCGCCGATAAGTTCAAGCGCGAGAACGGCATAGACTACACCGCGAAGCAGGTCATCGTGGGCGCAGGTGGCAAACAGGTTATCTTCAATGCATTTCTGGCCTCGCTGAACAAGGGCGATGAAGTCATCATCCCTGCGCCATACTGGGTGTCTTACCCTGACATCGTGGCGTTCGCCGAGGGCGTGCCCGTCTCCGTCCCCTGCGGTCAGGAACAGGGCTTCAAGATGACCCCCGCCCAACTGGAAGCGGCCATCACCCCCAAGACCAAATGGCTCATCCTCAACTCGCCTTCCAACCCGACGGGTGCGGCCTACACCGCCGATGAAATCAAGGCGCTGGGCGAAGTGTTGAAGAAACACGCGCACGTTTGGGTGATGACCGATGATATTTATGAACACCTCGTCTATGACAACTTCACATTCGTTAGCCTGCTGACCGTCGTGCCGGAGCTATACGACCGCACGCTGACCGTCAACGGCGTGTCCAAGGCCTATTCCATGACCGGATGGCGCATCGGCTATGCCGCTGGCCCTCAGGCACTCATCAACGCCATGGCGGATATCCAGTCGCAGAGCACCTCCAACCCCTCCAGCGTCTCTCAGGCGGCGGCGGTGGCGGCACTCAACGGCACACAGGATTTCCTGAACGACTGGCGCAAGGCCTTCGCCAAACGCCGCAACGATGTGCACGCGGGTCTGAATGCCATCGAAGGCATCAGCTGCGCGCTGCCGGAAGGGGCGTTCTACCTCTTCCCGAATATCCAGCCGCTGTTGGGCAAGAAAACCCCTGCGGGCAAGGTGCTGGAGAACGACCTCGACCTCTGCGCCTATCTGTTGGATGACGCGCTGGTGGCGGCCGTGCCGGGCAGCGCATTCGGCCTCGATGGCTATTTCCGCATCTCCTATGCCACGTCCGATGCTATCCTCGCCGAAGCGGTGAAACGCATCAAAGCAGCGGTGGAAGCGTTGGTGTGAGCTTATTCTGCCCCGTGATTTGCCTCCTGCAAATCACATGGGCTACCGCTTTCGCGGGCTGATGGCTCGTGCGTTCTGCTGAACGCACCCTGACGTTTACCGCCGGAAAATCCCATATAAAAAAAGCCAGACCCGAAGGTCTGGCCAAGTATAAAAGGGAGGCTTCATCCAGAAGGATGAAAAGATCCGGGCGGGCGCCCGGAAGATTCAGGCGAGCACCTGAATGAGGCAGGAATCAAACATTCGCATGAAAGATTCAACATAGAATCATTCTATCGCGCTGCAACAATCCCCACTAATGCTGATTCGACATAAGGCTATGCGGCTTTCGCATGGCTTCTGTGGGATATATGCAAAAAGGGGGATGGCTTAGAAGGAGCACTCGGCCATCTTGCGCACGATGTAATCGCGGAAGACGGTGACGCGTTTGGAATGTTTCAGCTCGGAAGGATAGACGAAATAGGTGTTATACGTCGCTCCGGCGATGTCCGGCAGGATTTTCACGATATCCGGCACATCATCGGCCATATAGTTCGGCAGGGCGGAGATGCCGAGGCCACTCTGCACGGCTTTGAGCATGGCGATGAGCGTATTCACGCGGAAGACGGGCTTGTGCCGCTCGCCGCTATCCCCCATGCCCACATCCAGATGCCAGTTCACATCGGAGAAAGGCAGGCGGCTTTCTTCACCGAAGGCGATGATCTGGTGGTTCACGAGGTCTTCGGGCTTCTCAGGCACGCCATGCTTCTCCAGATAGCCCTTAGACGCGAAGATCGAGTTATGGTGCATCATCAGATGCCGCTGGATGAGGTCGGGCTGGGTGGAGGAGAAGGTGCGGATGGCGATGTCGGCCTCGCGCATGGACAAATCGAGTTCTCCGTCATCCAGCACAAGGCGGATTTCGATTTCGGGATAGAGTTCCTTGAATTCCATGATACGCGGCGTGAGCCACAACGTGCCGAAGGTGACGGGCGTGCTGACTTTCAGCGGGCCTTTGGGGTGGTCTTTACTCTCGCGCACGGCATCTTCCACACCCGCCAAGCGGCCATAGACATCGCGCACGGTCTGTAGCAGGATTTCGCCCTGTTCAGTCAGCAACAACCCCCGCGCATGGCGGTGGAACAGCACCACGCCGAGGCTTTCCTCCAGCGTGCTTATCTGACGGCTGACGGCGGATTGGCTTAAGTGCAGCGCCCCACCCGCATGGGTGAAGCTGCTTGCTTGGGCGACAGCATAGAAGACGCGTAACTTATCCCAATCCAGCACGGGGGCTCACATCCTTCAGGCGGGGATTTTTTCGGCGGGAGCATCCGCTTCCAGGCCGATGAGGAACTTCTCGGCTTCCAGCGCGGCCATGCAGCCCGTTCCAGCGGCAGTGACCGCCTGACGGAAGATTTTGTCCTGCACGTCTCCGGCGGCGAAGACACCAGGGATGTTGGTCTTGGTGCTGCCGGGGATGGTGTTGATGTAACCTTCGGAATCGAGGTCGAGCTGGCCTTCGAACAGCCAGGAGTTCGGCTTATGGCCGATGGCGACGAATGCGCCGTCCACCTTCAGCTCGCTGATGGCGTCGGTCTTCAGGTTGCGCAGTTTCAGGTGGGTCAGGCTGGGTGGGTTCATGGTGCCCGCGAATTCATCGACGGCAGAATCCCAGATGACTTTGATCTTCGGGTTCTTGAACAGACGCTCCTGACCGATCTTCTCCGCGCGCAGGGTGTCGCGGCGGTGGATGAGCGTCACGGAATTGGCGATGCCCGCGAGGAACAGGGCTTCTTCGACCGCGGTGTTACCGCCGCCGATGACCGCCACATCCTTACCGCGATAGAAGAATCCATCGCAGGTCGCGCAGGCGGACACGCCGAAGTTCTGGAACTGTTTTTCGGATTCAAGGCCAAGCCATTTCGCATCCGCTCCGGTGGAGATGATGACGGTGTCGCCAGTGTATACCGTGCCGGAATCGGCCACGGCTTCGAAGGGGCGTTTGGAGAAATCGACCTTCACGATATAGTCGTGGAAGATGCGCGCGCCGACGTGTTCGGCCTGTTTGATCATCTGTTCCATGAGCCATGGGCCCTGCACGGCCTCGGCAAAACCGGGGTAGTTCTCGACTTCGGTGGTGATGGTCAACTGGCCGCCGGGCTGCATGCCATGCACGAGAACGGGGGTTTTGCCAGCGCGCGCCGCATAGATGGCGGCGGTGCAACCGGCTGCGCCGGAACCGATGATGAGGACGGGTGCGTGGAGGGTCTCGGTCATGGGAAGATGTTCCTTGTTTGTATTGCCCCGTGATTTTCTGCTGAAAATCACATGGGCGACGCTTCGCTGGCTCAGGGCTGGCTCAGCCTTCTGGCTTCGCTCTCGCCCCCATTACAGGTTTAGTTTCCGATTAGGGCACAGTGGGGGCAGAATCCCCCACCAGCCTTGAGCGGCGCGCCATGTGAGCGACAGGATGTCGCGCAGCGGGCGCAAGAATCAATTAAAGTGCCTTAGCATTCTCGGCGAGGTAGGAAGCCACGCCTTCGGCGTTCGCTTTCATGCCTTTTTCGCCTTTGTTCCAGCCAGCGGGGCAGACTTCGCCGTGCTCTTCGTGGAACTGCAGCGCGTCCACGATGCGGATGGCTTCATCGACGTTGCGGCCAAGCGGCAGGTCGTTGATGAGCTGGTGGCGCACCACGCCGTGCTTGTCGATAAGGAAGGTGCCACGGAAGGCCACGGAGTCACCGGTCAACACGTCATAGTCACGGGCGATCTGCTTGGTGAGGTCAGCGACCATGGGGAAGCGCACGTTGCCGATACCGCCGTTGTTCACGGGGGTGTTCTTCCACGCGAGGTGGGTGAAGTGGGAATCGACGGAAACCGCGATGACTTCGACGCCACGGTTGTGGAATTCATGCAGGCGGTTGTCGAATGCGATGATTTCGGAAGGGCAGACGAAGGTGAAGTCCAGCGGGTAG
>VGDC01000029.1 GCA_016869895.1 Alphaproteobacteria bacterium | reverse complement strand
CAGCACGTCATCGCTTTTTATCGGCCTGCCATCCGCGTGAGAGCAGAGATAGGAATGGGTTTCCCCGAAGGTGTTGTTCACCTCATAAAGCATCGCGCGGATGTGGTTCTGTCGGTCTAGGCAGAGCCAGAAACTGACGGGGTTGAACCCGTAGCCCAGCACGCGCGGCATGGCGATGAGCACCCGTTCCCCATCCGCTTCAATGCCCTTTTCACGCAGGATATCATCTATCCATGTTTTGAGGTCTGAACCATCACGCGCGCCATGGTCTTTCAGGCGGAACGCCGCGACGGGAGGGAGGGGGAGATTGTCGAGGCGAGACAGCGGCAGTGCCAAATAGTAAACGCCATAGGTGAATTGGTTCACCTTCGGAAAAAGGCGTTTATGCATCACTTTTGCGGTGATTATGGCGGGATTCAGTGCTGTTCCCATGGTACTTCCGCCCCCAATCCCTTGGCGACTGCGATGCCGCTCATCATGCCGTCCTCATGGAATCCGTAGCGTGTGTACGCCCCGCAGAACCAGATGTTCTCCTTGCCTTGAATCGTCGGCAGTTCGGATTGGGCGTGGATGGCGTCTAAGGTGAACACCGGATGGCTGAATGCATGGCGGTCGAAGGTCAGTTCCGGCGCGGGGATGCGGTCGGGGTTGAGGGTCACGAATGTGGGGCGGGAAGGGTCGATGGGTTGCAGGTTGTTCATCCAATAGGTCAGCGACAAATCCTGTCTGCCGATCACAGTACCATCCCGCAAATACACCCAGCTGGACCAGCTGGCGCGGCGCAGCGGCATGAAGCTGGCGTCGCGGTGGAGATAAGCGGTGTTCGGCTGATAGGTGAAGCAGGAGAGGATGCGCTGCTCTTCGGGTGTGGGATTGGCCAGCATTGCCAGTGTCTCATCCGCATGGGAGGCGAAGACGACATGGTCGTAGGTTTCGGTCGCACCGGAGACATCCGTCACCTCGACTTTGCCGCTCTTCCGCTCCACGCGGGTCACTCCGCTGCTGAGGCGGATGCGGTCACGGAAAGCCTCGGTCAGCTTTTCGACATAAACTTTGCTGCCGCCTTCCACCGTGTACCATTGCAGTTGCCCATCCGGCGACAGCAGGCAGTGGTTATCGAAGAAGCGCAGGAAAGTAAGCGCGGGGAAATCGAGCATCTGTTCGGTGGGGCAACTCCATATCGCGCCGCCCATGGGCAGCAGGTAATGGTCGCGGAACCATTCCCCCAAGCCGTTTTTGCGGATGAATTCGCCGAGGGTGACGCTCGCATCCCCACGGGCGATGAAGGCGGGGGCGATTTTGAAGAAGCGCAGGATGTCGCGCAGCATCCGCCAATAAGCCGGACGAAGCAGGTTGCGCCGCTGCCCGAAGACCGAATTGAGGCTGTGCGTGCCGTATTCCAGCCAACCCTTTTTACTCGGTGCATGGATGCTCACCCCGAAGGACATATCGCTCTTCGCGGTGGCGATGCCGAGGTGTTTGAACAGGGCGGTCAGATGCGGATAGCAGCGGTGGTTGAACACGATGAACCCCGTGTCCACGTCTACCTCCGCTCCCGTGTGGTGGATGCGTAACGTGCGCGAATGGCCGCCGACATAATCGTTCTTTTCATAAACGGTGATGTCGTGCCGCGGGTGAAGAAGCCAAGCCGCTGTATTGCCGGAGATGCCGGTGCCGATGATTGCAATTTTCATGATGTGCAGCTTATGCGAAGGCGTGGAAACCACCAGTTACAATTTGTTAATGCGCTTCAATTTGCCGTGTTTTTTGATGCAATCTCCGGTTGATTCGATGGCTGATGAAATTTTTTCAAGACTATGCGAAAATTAACTCATTGTTAAGCTTGGTTTAACGATTTGTTAAATTTGAAGGCTGTAGAATGCCGTTACATCTCTAGTAATGGTTGTAATTTCTATGAAGACAGCAAAGCAAAAATCACCTCAAAAACGAGCTGACAGAGTCAAATCTGCGGCCATAAAACCGCAGCTTTCCTATGCTTTGCCCGCTTCGCTGAACATCCACACCGTGGAGGTTGTGGCGAAGGATCTTGCATCCCTCGGCCTCTCCGATGCGCAGGAGGGGGTGGATGCATCCGCGACAGAGTTTTTGACCAGCGCGGGCATACAACTCCTGATTTCATACGACCATTCCCTGCGGGCAAGTGGCAGTCGATTAAAGCTCCGTCATCCCCGTCCCGAACTCGAAGATTCCTTCCGCACTCTCGGCCTGCAATCCATCTGGCAGGACTGGACTTCGAATGACACCCCTCAGACAGAACATACACAGCCACAGATAGGAGAAACGCATGAGTAAAACGATTCTTGCGGTGGATGATTCGCGCACCATGCGCGACATGGTGGCGCATACGCTCAAAGGCGCAGGGTTCGAGGTGGTCTCCGCCGAAGATGGCGAGGAGGCACTGAAACTGCTGGAGCAGACGGGCAAGATCGACCTCATCATCACCGACCTCAACATGCCCAAAGTGGACGGGTTCGGGCTTATCGACGGCGTGCGCAACAGCGCGGCGCACCGCTTCGTGCCGATTCTCATGCTCACCACTGAAGCCGGGCAAGAGCAGAAGGAGCGCGGCAAGGCACTGGGCGCGACGGGGTGGATCGTCAAACCCTTCAATCCGGAAAAGCTGGTGCAGGTCGTCAACAAGGTCTGTGCTTAAGGAGCGTGGCGCATGGATGACATGGAAGAGTTCAGACAGGTCTTCTTCACCGAATGCGCGGAGCTGCTGGCCGATATGGAGGCACGGCTGCTGCACCTGAAGGAAGGGGTGACGGATAGCGAGGCACTTAACGCCATTTTCCGTTGCGCCCATTCCATCAAGGGCGGTTCGGGGGCGTTCGGGCTGGATCACATCATGCGTTTCACCCATGCATTGGAAGCCTTGCTGGATAAGATGCGCGATGGTTCACTGCTGCCCACCCGCGATTCCATCGACATCCTGCTGAAATCCGCTGACATCGTGACCCAGATGATCGACACCGCCCGCGCAAGAGGGCAAATCGCCGATGATTTCGGGGCGGATGTGCTTGCCCGCCTGAAGGCAGCCACGGATGGCCAGACCGCCATACCTGCTCCGAAGCCTCAGCCCGCTGCGGATGCGGAAGTGGTAGAGGTGGGTGCTGCTACTCAATCACGATACACCATCAGTTTCAGGCCGCATGAGGAGCTTTTCGCCAGCGGCAACGAGCCGTTGCTCATCCTCCGTGAACTGGCGCGTCTTGGCGCACTGGAAGTGACCGCCGATCTCTCCCGCATCCCCGTTCTGGAGGAGTTGAACCCCGCCCAATGCTTCCTTGGATGGACGATGGAGCTGGTGAGCGAAGCGCCGATTGAGGCGGTGCAGGAAGTATTCGAATTCGTGGAGGATATCGCCGACATCCGCATCAGCCAAGAAGTGGTCGAACCTGCTCCTGCCGAGTGGCATCAGCAGATCGAGGAGGCGCAAGAACGCGTGTTGGAGCGCGTGGCCGATGCCGCAGTCGCCAAAGCCGCAGAGAAGGCAGCCGAAAAGGGTGCAGAGAAAACCGCCGCCGCCACTTCCATCCGCGTGGATTTGGAGAAGGTGGACAGGCTGGTGAACATGGTGGGCGAGCTGGTCATCACCGAAGCGATGCTGCGCGCACAGGCGCGCCACCTTCCGCCGGAACAATTCGGGGATTTGATGCGCGGGGTGGATGAACTCTCCCATCACACCCGCGAATTGCAGGAAGCGGTGATGGCGGTGCGGATGCAGCCCGTGAAATCCATCTTCTCGCGCATGCCGCGCATCGTGCGCGACACTGCCGCGCAGCTGGGGAAAGACATCCAGCTGGTGCTCTCCGGCGAGAATACCGAGGTGGACAAGACCGTTATCGAGCAGTTGGGCGATCCGCTCACCCATATGATACGCAACTCCGTTGACCACGGCATCGAAACACCCGACCAGCGTGCATGGAACGACAAGCCTTTGGAAGGCACGATACACCTTTCCGCCTATCACCGCTCAGGGCGCATCATCATTGAAATCAGCGACGATGGCGCGGGCATCAACCGTTCCCGCGTGTTGTCGAAAGCCATCGAGAAAGGGTTGGTCGCGCCGGATGCACAGCTGACCGATGAAGAAATCGACCACCTGATTTTCCTGCCCGGATTCTCCACCGCGGAGACCGTCACCAGCGTGTCCGGTCGCGGGGTGGGGATGGATGTGGTGAAACGCAACATCGAATCCCTCGGCGGTCATGTGCGGGTCACCAACAACCCCGGCAAAGGCTCTGTCTTCACGGTTTCCCTGCCGCTGACGCTTGCCATCCTTGACGGCATGATCGTGCGGGTGGGGGCGGAGAATTACATCATCCCCATCACCAGCATCATCGAATCGCTGCGGCCCAAAGCGCAGGAGGTGCATCCCGTGCAGGGCAAAAGCGATGTCATCAATGTGCGGGGCGAATTCGTGCCGTTGGTCTATCTGCACCGCGTGTTCAAAGTGGCGGGGGCAGAGGGCGACCCCAGCAAAGCGCTCATCGTGCTGGTCGAAAGCGGCCATCAGAAAATGGGGCTGGTGGTGGATGAACTCATCGGCCAGCAACAGGTGGTCATCAAAAGTCTGGAAGCCAACGCCGACCCTGTGAAGGGCATTTCCGGCGCGACCATCCTCGGCGACGGCAAAGTGTCGCTGATATTGGAGATAAACGAGCTGAAGTCTCTTCAGCCGACACACGTCAAACATCCCGAAGCAGCCTGAAGGAGCAGCCTATGTCCGACCATTTCGATAAGACGCGGGACAACGAGAAGGGCGGCGAGTTGCGCCAGTTCCTGACCTTCACCGTCGCGGGAGAGGAATACGGCGTGGACATCATGACCGTGCGCGAAATCAAGGGCTGGACGGAGACGACGCGCCTGCCGAACTCCCCCGCCCATATGCGCGGGGTGATGAACCTGCGGGGCCTCATCATCCCCATCTTCGACATGCGCGCCCGCTTCGGAAAAGGGCTGACACAGGCCGATAGCAGCCATGTCATCATCATCCTCGCGGTGGGCGAGCGCAACATCGGCGTGCTGGTGGACGGCGTGTCCGACATCCTCTCCACCACCCCCGAAGAGGTCAAACCCGCACCGGAGGTGGATGGCGTGCCCTCCGGCGAGGATTACATCACCGGACTCATCTCCCGCGATGAACGCATGGTCGTGCTGCTCAAGGTCGGCACGCTCATCGACACCGCAAACATCCCCTCCCATTCCGCAAGCGCGGCTTAACCCGAAACACAGGAAATCTCATCATGTTCACCTCCAAACACCAGCATGAACTCAACGCCAAACTCGACGCGCTGAACCGCTCCCAAGCGATAATCGAATTCGCGCCCGATGGCACGATTCTCGATGCGAATGACAACTTCCTCGCGGTCGTGGATTATGCTCTGGAAGAAGTGAAGGGGCAGCACCACAGCATTTTCGTGGAGCCTTCCTATAAGAACAGCGCGGAATACCGCGAATTCTGGGAAAGCCTCAGGGAAGGAAAACGCCAGACCGCGGAATATAAGCGGATTGGCAAAGGTGGCCGCGCTGTTTGGATTCATGCGACATACACCCCTTTGGTCGACAGAAAAGGTCAGGCCTATAAAGTGGTGAAAAATGCCATCGACATCACCGAGCGTGTGAAACAGCTCGACGAGATGGAGGAATTGCGTGTCCGCGCGTCGATAACCGATCTCACCAGCATCGTTTCGGAAGCGGATTTGCGGGGCGACATCCTCAGCATCAACGAAAAATTCATCGAAGTATCGAAATACAGCCGCGAGGAGTTGCTGGGTAAACCCCATAACACGACGCGCCACCCCGATGTGCCCAAAGAGGTGTTCAAGGAATTGTGGTCGACCATCGGGCGCGGAAATACCTTCCGGGGCATCATCAAGAACCGCGCCAAGGATGGTACGCCTTATTATGTGGATGCGGTGATCGCGCCGGTCATGGGGGCGAATGGAAAACCCCGCAAATACATCGGCGTGCGTTACGACATCACGAAGACCGAGCTTGAACGCCATAATATGAAAGGTGTTTTGAACGCCATCGACAGCAGCTATCTCTATGCCGAATACGATGTGCAGGGCAATTTCCTGACCGCTAACGACAAATTCCTCTCCCTCTTCCGCGTGCAGCAGGCGGATATCGTCGGCAAACCGCAGCGGGGTTTCCTCGATGCGAACGAGGTGAAATCCGATTCCTATGCGCAGTTGTGGGAAGGGTTGCGTCAGGGGGAAGGACGCAGCGATGTGTTCAAACGTCGCACCAGCGATGGGCGTGAAGTCTGGCTGCAAGGTGTCTATGCAGCGGTGAAGGATGAGATTGGACGGGTGGTGAAGATCGTCGAAATCATGACCGACGTGACAGAGGCCAACCAGCGTAACCTTGACTATGCGGGGCAGATAGAGGCTATAGGCAAGGCGCAGGCGGTCATCGAGTTCAATCTCGACGGCACGATCCTGAATGCCAATGCCAATTTCCTCGCTGCGACGGGCTACACCCTCGATGAAATCACGGGCAAGCATCACGGCATGTTCGTTGACCCTGAATACCGCCAGAGCGCGGAATACCGCCAATTCTGGGAAGGGCTGGCGGCGGGGATCTATCAGGCTTCGGAATACCGCCGCTTCGGCAAAGGCAATAAAGAAATATGGATTCAGGCATCCTATAACCCCATCCGCGACTTGAACGGCAAGCCCTTCAAAGTGGTGAAATACGCCACCGACATCACCGAGATGGTGCGTAACCGCACCGAAAATGAACGGTTCATGAAAGAGGCCGTCAGCGTCATCACCGGCATGGCGACGGGTAATCTCACCACGCGGATGGAAGGGGAATATCAGGGCGCATTCGCCGACATCAAACAAGCGGTGAATGCGACGGTCGATAAGCTCATCGAAACGGTGGTTGCCATCAAGGCCTCCGCCCAATCGGTGAATGTGGCGGCGGGAGAAATCGCCTCCGGCAGTGCCGACCTGTCGATGCGCACCGAGCAACAGGCATCCTCGCTGGAGGAGACCGCCGCCAGCATGGAGCAGATAACCGGCACGGTGAAGCAGAACTCCCAGAACGCCACCAATGCAAACGAGCTGTCCACCAATGCCAGCGCCATCGCCAACGAAGGCGGCAAAGTGGTGGAGGATGCGGTGGGCGCGATGCGGAATATCGAGAAATCCTCGCAGAAGATTTCTGACATCATCGGGGTTATTGACGAAATCGCCTTCCAGACGAATCTGCTCGCGCTGAACGCCGCGGTGGAAGCTGCAAGGGCGGGGGATGCGGGCAAGGGCTTCGCCGTCGTCGCCAGTGAGGTGCGCGCTTTGGCTGGCCGCTCCGCTTCGGCTTCCAAGGAAATCAAGACCCTCATTAATGAATCCGCAGGGCAGGTGAAGACGGGCGCGGAGCTGGTGAACCAAGCGGGCGATACGCTCAAGGGCATCGTCGGTTCGGTGCGTCAGGTGGCGGGTATCGTCTCTGAAATCGCATCGGCCAGTGCGGAACAGGCGACGGGCATCGACGAGATAAACGCCGCGGTGAGCCAGATGGACGAGACGACCCAGCAGAACGCCGCGCTGGTGGAGGAGAACACCGCCGCCGCGCAATCCTTGCTGGAACAGGCGCGCACACTGGAGAAGCTCATCGGCTTCTTCCGCGTCGGCGAAGAAGACCAGCTGGAAGAGAAAGCACCGTCCAGCTTCGCGGTTTCCCGTCCTACGGCATCCGTCGGCGGACAGAAGCGCCCTGCTGCGCGGGGGCTGAAATCCTACACCAATGGCCATGCCAATGGGCACGCAAATGGGCACATCGCCGCGCAGGCGGTGGCGCGTCCAGCGGCGAAAGGCTCGGCTTATGATGGCTGGGAAGAGTTTTGAGGGGGGAGCTAAGCCATGTTAAGTTCATCCCAAACCAATGAAGCGCGCGATTTCGTCTTCACCGATAAGGAATTCCGTTTTCTTGCGGGGCTGGCGAACCAGAAGACGGGCATCGTGCTGACCGAGCAGAAGCGCGATATGGTCTATGGTCGTTTGACGCGGCGATTACGGGCATTGCGGCTGCGGAGTTTCGCGGAATATTGCGATCTTCTCCAATCCGATGCCTTCGAGGATGAATTGCCCCATCTGGTGAATGCCATCACCACGAATCTCACGGGCTTCTTCCGCGAAGCCCATCATTTCGACCATCTGCATGAACAGGCAGCGGAATGGAAACGGCAGGGCAAGAAGCGTCTGCGCCTGTGGTCTTCGGCCTGCTCATCGGGCATGGAGCCTTATTCCATGGCGATGACGCTGCGCCAGTCCATTCCCGACATCGATTCATGGGATGCGAAAATCCTTGCCACCGACATCGATTCCAACATGCTGGCGAAGGGTACGGCAGGGGAATATGGCGCGTCAGATGTGGAACAAGTGCCGCCCGCCTGCCAGAAAGCCTTCATCGAGCCGCTCGCCGGAGGGCGCGTGTCCATGGGCGATGAACTGCGGCGGCTGGTGACCTTCCGTCAGCTTAACCTGCTGGAGAGCTGGCCGATGCGCGGCAAGTTCGATGTGGTCTTCTGCCGCAACGTGGTCATCTATTTCGATAAACCCACCAAGGAAGTGCTGTTCGACCGCATCGCCGATGTGATGGAACCGCGTGGGTTGCTTTACATCGGCCATTCCGAGAACCTGCACGGCATCACCGACCGTTTCGAGCTTCTTGGCCGCACCATCTACAGGAGGATACGCTAATGCAGTTGCAGCCGAACCTCATCATTGACCGTAGGCAGGACTATAAGTCCACCTATGGCGATTCGCATTTCGATGCGACCACAGGACATCAGGTCATAAAGCTCTTCTCCGGTGATTATTATATCTCCACCCAGCCCAAGGAGATGCTGGCGACCATTCTCGGTTCCTGTGTCTCCGCCTGTGTGCGTGATCCGGTGGCGGGCATCGGCGGCATGAACCATTTCCTGCTGCCGGGCGAAGGGCCGGGGCTGGTGGGCAATGGCGAGGCCACCCGCTATGGCGTGTTCGCGATGGAAAGCCTCATCAACGGTATCCTCAAAGCAGGTGGGCGCAAGGATAGGCTGGAGGTGAAAGTCTTCGGCGGCGGGAATGTCATCAACAATTCCGCACGCATCGGCTCGAAGAACGCCGCATTCATCCGCGCATTCCTGCAAGAAGAGGGGTTACGCATCACCTCCGAGGATTTGGAGGGCGATTTGCCGCGCCGCATCCATTATTTCCCCGAAACCGGACAGGTGATGATGCGCAAACTGCGCCGCAAGGAAGACCTGCGCATCGCCGATGAAGAGGCGAAATACACCCGATCGCTGGTTTCCCGCCCCATCGAAGGTGAAATCGATCTGTTCTGAACAATAATAAATATAAGGAGGCCGATATGCCCGTGAATATGAATATGCGCATCCTCATCGTGGATGATTTCAAGACCATGCTGAAAATCATCGAAAGCTTGCTGAAACAGCTGGGTTTCAAGCATATCGACGAGGCGACCGATGGCACGATGGCGTTGGAGAAGCTGAAGGCAAATAAATACGACCTGATACTCTCCGATTGGAATATGGAGCCGATGACGGGGATAGACCTGCTCAAGCATGTCCGTGCGAATCCGACGCTGAAGCACATCCCCGTGGTGCTCATCACCGCGGAGAGCAAGGCCGAGAATATCATCGCGGCGAAGCAGGCGGGGGTGAACAATTATATCGTCAAACCGTTCAACGCCATCACCCTGAAAGAGAAACTCACCGCCGTGATCGGCCAATTCTGAAGGAGCGGATAGATGTCGAATGATGCATTGGATGCCACGGATATGCGCGTGCTTTATGCGCAGATTGAGAAGCTCTGCAACCACTTCCGCGAGATACGCGGGGAGGCGATGGGCATCATCTCCACCAGCCCCATGCCGGATGCCACGCTCCACCTGAACGATGTGCTGCAAGCGACCGAGGAAGCGACGACCACCATCCTTGATGCGGCCACGGCCATCGGCACCTTGACGGAGCGGATGATCGGCCAGCAGGAGTTGAAGGATGAATTCGCCAATGAAGTGACGCGTATCTATGTGGCCTGCAGTTTTCAGGACATCAGCGGCCAGCGCATCAAGAAAGTGCTTCGCCACCTGAACGCCTTGGAAGAGCAGTTGTTGCGCTTGTCCCAGACCGCGCGCCACCAGTCCGGCCACCGGACGGAGGAAGACCCGTTGCTCAGCGGCCCCACATTGTCGGGGGAAGGGCCTTCGCAGGCGGATGTGGATAGTCTTTTCGCGCAGGCGGGCAACTCCGGTGAAGCTCCCCGCGCGGGTTGAATCAAGGGCAGGTCACAGAACCGTTGATGGTCACGAAACCGCTGTTCGCACCGAAGAAGGCGCAGGGGGTGGCGGTGTTGGTCATCGTGATGTCGCCGCTCATATTGGTCACGTTGCCGAAGTTGAATCCGGTGATGCTGATGTTATCCATGCTCACATCAGTGATAAGCAGGTCATCCGTCGTTCCGATGCTGAATCCGTAGCTCATCCCGTTGAATGCCGAATCTTCGATGGTCACGATCGAATCTAGGGATGAGCTGTAGCCTATCTGGAAGCCGGAGAC
>VGDC01000028.1 GCA_016869895.1 Alphaproteobacteria bacterium | reverse complement strand
TTATGACGAAGAATTCCATGCGGATTCCACGCGATGCACTGTGTTAGCACACAGATAAAAGCAATTCAATGAATGATGCGGTTTCGATGCGAGAACGCGTCAGAACACCTTGAACTCGATGGGGAAATTATCGATGGTCGATGCGCCGAAATGACGCGCCATGAACTGGTTCGGGGTCTGCAACAACAGCAGATTGTAGCGTGCGACGATTTTATTGAAGCCTTTCACCTCTTGGTTCAGCGCTTTGCTGTTCTCTTCGAGCATCAGTCGGAGACGATTGAACTCACCATCATTCAGGATTTCCGGTTTGGCGAGCACATCGCTGAACAGTTTATGCGCCACATCCTCCAGCTCCACGCGGATTTCACGGCGCAGCACCACATCATCCCATTCTTCCGTGGCGTCTTCAGCCAGCAAATCCTGAAAAGCGGTGATATAAGGCGATTCATCGGCTTGGGACGGTTGCGTCGCCACTGCACCTTCTACCGTTGTCGGTTTGGCGGGAGCTGCCCAATTCTCTTGAAAATGCGCCATCATCTCGTTGCGCCCCATCAGCAGACGATGGATGCGCCCCCAAGCAGCATTAAGGAAACGGCGATTGCTCAGCACATTGTGGAAAGACAGGAAACACCAGATGACGATGCCAGCGATGACGAAAACAGCCGTTAGGAAAATCACATAACCCATGTCATCCCTCCCAAAGGTGTGTCAGTCGTCGAACGCGCTGCCAATCGCTTATCGCTTCGCCGCAGCGGGAGAAGGATTGCTGGTGTCAGCAGGTGGCGTATAGACGCGGGTGCGTGGGCCAGCGACAGCATCCGGATCGGTCGGATATCCCGTGCTCTGCGCAGCAGGAGCTGAAGCCGGAGCGGCGTTGCGAGTCGGAAGCTGTGTGCCGCCTTTGCCGTTCGGCACGACCTGCAGGTCGCTGCTCTTATCTTCGCGGTAATACCATTCCTTCTCTTTGATCGGGCGCGGATGTTCGCCGGAAGTGCGGAGCGGCAGGTTATTGTTGAAGACGCAGACGATGTCCTTACCGTTACGCAAGGTGAACTGCGCGGCTACGCGCTCGACCACGATGTAATTGCCACGGGTGCGGAAGTTGATGAGCGATTCGCTGCCATCGGAATGCACCATGAAGAATGCGGGCACATCGGCGTTCTTGTCGCGGAACTCGAAATAGGTGAACTCGCCATCGTCGAAGATACGGATGGGGGAGATTTCCTCGACACCGGTGAGCGAGTAGTTGAAGTTATATTTTTCTGGCTCAAGCAGCGGATCGGGCACGGCATCGATGAAGGTGTTCACGGCGATACCGGAGTTACGGCCATAGACGAAGCGCAGCACGAAGACCAGATCGGGGTCGTTGATGCTTTCCGCGGTGTCGGCGTGCAACTCGAAGTTATAGGTGCGCTTGCTGGTGATGATGGTCATGTTGGTCATCGCGTCTTCCTGAACGGGCTTCAGGAACAGGCGATTATTGGAGGGCACGAGCTGCCAGGTCACGGAGTTACCCATGGAGACCGTGAGGATCTCTTCGCCTTCTTCGAATTCGATGACGGACTGATAGTCGTAATGACCGGTGAATTTGTAGACTTCATTGTCGCTGTAGACGATCGTGTGCAAGCGACGGTCGGTGGAGATGGGTTTGCCTTCACGCAGGGCGTGCGCAGGTTGGGGCAGCATGGTTACGGTCACGACACCTGCGACGCAGGCGAGAATCATGGCGCGAAAAGTCGTTTTCATCCGTTTATTCCAATCCTAATTGCTTGCTTTCGTAACCCGTTACCTTGAATTCCATAGGGGTCATCTCACCCGTAATTTGGTCTACATGAATTTTCGAGAAACGAAAAGCAATATCTGCTACCCATGCGGATTTTCTTTCTTCACGGGAGCTTAGCTCGGTCGCCTCGAATTGCACCGTCGCCTTCACATCGACCGTCTCGGCAGGGCTACCGTCTATGCGACCGAGCGATTCCACCTCCTTCACGGTGATGTCGCGCACGCTGACCGAGCGCTTGGTGTGACGCTCGAAACGACGGGTCGGGCTTTCAGCGCCTTTATAATATGCGGAATACTGAGCATAAACAGGTTGCGAGCTCAGCGCCCAGACGCGCACGTTGTAACGCTCCTGCTTGTCGATGTCATAACTCTCGCGTACTTCCACGAAATTGCTAACGAACCATTCCATCACGGCATGGTTCGGGTTGCCACGCGGGTCGGTCATCAACTGCTGGACGCGTGCGACGCGGTCGAGGGATTGCGGCACGCGCACGATCATGGTCTTGGTATCGACCAGCGGCAGCACCATGAACAGGCTGATGATGGTCATCAGGGTCACCACCGCCGCTCCCACCGTGATGATGATGAGCAACGCGCGCTCGGCTATCGGGCTATGGTATTTGGTGGAATACCAGCGCATCGCCTCGCGGTAATATTCGCCGGATTCAACCAGTACGCTTGCTTCTTGCTGCTGTTCGCTCACCTTGAATCCTTGGTATGGGGATTAGAACTGGAAGGGATATTAATAAAATTTTAGTAATCCTAGCGTATATTCAATTTTTAATAAAGTGCAACAAAAAGCATTTACGTTTCATTTATCAGGTCGTATAACTGACAAATTAACGTGATAGAATGACCGCATATCGAATTTTTTCGGGTGCCCGGCACACCGGTGAGCCATTTGAGGCCTCTTCGGTGCCGTGCTTTTATAAAAAGCTAAAGGGCTGATTTCAAAGCCCTGGCAAGATGAATGGCAGGATCAGGCATGAAAAGTCGCACCTCTAAACGCGGATTTTTCCAAAACCTCACACCGCGCGAGACGCTCCGCCATATTGCCTTCGGCATCATCGCTGCGCTTCCCCTTGTGGCTTTCGCCACCTCCCCTGCCTATGCTGTCCTTGAACCCGCCTATCAGAAAGACGAAGGCCCCGCCGGTGATTGCGAGCAGAGCTGGCCTGTCGATTGCTCCGTCGGTGGTGGCGGTGGCGCGAGCTGCGGTGGCTGGCGCGTCGTCAAGGATCTCGCCGAATCGGAATCCATGCCCGGCACTCCCGGCAACTCGTGCAGCACGGGTGTGCGCCTTGCCCTCAGCAACGGTAACCAGACCCAAGGCCAGCCCGTGGGTGCGATGTTCCCCGGTAAAGTCGTCTTCGCGCAGTCCGGCAAGGCGCGTGATGGCAAGGATTACGGCGGAACGGTCGTCATCCAGCTGAAACTGAAGGATGGTTCGCCCCAGTGTTTCCTGCGCTATATGTTCCTTGACCGCCGCGACCTCGTGAAGGTGGGGGATGAGGTGAACGCTGGTCAACGCATCGGCTCCATCGCCAGCAACGACATGAACAAGAACCATAACTGGTGGCCGCTCAACTGGCCGGGCATGGCTCCCAACGTGAAGATCGACATCGGTTGCGACGAGGCTCTGGCGAACATGGGCCACTTCATGCCGTATGAGCGTTTCTCCGGTGGCGGCCCAGAAGACCCGAATAGCTGCCCTCTCACCAAGATGCGTTTCCCCAGCCGTCCGCTCGAATATCTGGCGAACACCGATTTCGGTAACATCAGCGCGGGTGGCACGCGCGTTTGCCGCGTCGGTCAGACCGGTAAGGATGGCCGTCCGAAATTCCGCGAAGCCAAAAAACAGGACATGCAGGAGAACAACGAGAAATATGACGGTCACTTCGTGCCGCAGGTGAAGCCGCGCGGCCTCATCAAGCGCAAGAAGACCCCTGTCTATGCGCTGTATGAAGACCCCGATGCCCGCCGCGACCTTTACGGCGCGAACAAGAACCGCAGCGTCAACTCGCCCGTTTTCCGCGACCATAAGAACTATTCCCGCGCCACGGCGTTGGGCTGCCGCGATTTGTCGGAGATGTTCCGTGGTAAAGCCACCCGCGCGGGTGGTACCGATGAAGATCCCGTCTTCACCTATGGCGACTCCATCAATCCTGAGCGCGTGCGCCAGTTGCTGACCCATTGCACCAACCAGTTCATTCTGGGTCGTGGCATGGTCGCGCAGGTCTATGAGAAACCGTCGAGCTACATCGGTGGCCGTAACCCCGCCGCTAGCCCCACGGATTACCTGTCGAAACGCCAGATAGACCGTCTCTCCGCAGAGGATAAAGAGACCTACGAAGATGCCCTTGCCGATGCCCGTGACGGCAATCGCTTGAACTATGGCGAGCTCTACAACAAAGCAGGCAATGTCATCAATAAAGTCGAGTGGATGGAACAGTGCCAAGCGATGCATATGGAGCCTGTGCAGAACGTCGAATACAAGATGGGCGAACTGCTGAGCAAAGCGTGGCAGGAATACCTGATCGAATGGCCGCAGGATAACACCCTCCGCCCGATCAACCGCACTGCGGCCATTCCGAACACCCCGCTCAATGATTATGCGAAGTATCCGTATGAGCGCATCAACGACCCCAGCCATCCCTTCTCTCCACGTAACGTCTTCGCGGAGACGGAGCGCGAGCGCTATTCCAACTATGATGTGCAATGCGCGGCAACACCCGTGGACATCATCCTCGGGTCTTATCCGCGCACGGCGGATAATCCTGCTGCCGACCAGCAGAACACCTACTCCAAACGCGATGCGAGCTTCCACAGCTGCGTGAAATGCCGTATCGACCTGAACGAGAACTCCGAAGCCTGCTTCGCCGACCCGTATAGCTTCACTAACCTCGGCGGCTGCTTGCAGAACATCACGCCTATCCTCGGCAAGGAACTCTGCTCGACCTTCAAACTCGGCTCTTATAATACCAATCCGGCGACGGGTCAGCCCGCCAGCAACACCGACTTCCTGAATTATCTCTATAAATTGGAGCAGGAAAACGGCCTTGCGCAGGGCTGGTTGCACGCCATTGCCACGCAGGAATCGTCCTGCACCGCGGAAATCGCCAACTCCATCGGCGCGAAGGGTATGTTCCAATGGTTGGACAATGTTCCTTGGAACCCGTTCGACCCATGGGTGGCCGCAGAGAAAACGGCTCAACGCTTCGGCGCATCCGCGAAGAAGTTTGATTGCAAACTCAACCACATGGTCACCGAATATAACTGCGGTGGCGGTTGTGTTCAGTGGGTGATCGCCGGCACGAAGACCTTGCCGACGGAAACCGCCAACTACATCGCCAGCGTCAGTGGCATGCTCGGCGGCACCATGAATGGTTGCTCCGCAGGCGGCACTGGGTCCATGCCAGGTGGCAGCGGTTCTGATTACGGTGACGTATTCGGCGGCAACGGTAACCCGACAGGTGCGATCGGTAACTTCGATCCGTCGAAATGCCCTGCGAATTACTTCAGCTCCATCCACAAGACCAGTGGTTATGGCCGCGCGACCCATGTCAACGGCGACATGGCCTGCCCTGCCTTCTCCAACCCTGTGCCGGACAACCCGCACCAGTCCCCCGACCGTGCGGGCGACAGCAACAAGTGGTGGGTGAACTGGGGTTGCACGCGTAACTGGGGTATCAACGGTGCTCCCGTGAGCGGTTCGACCATGCAAGCTTGCCAATCCATGGCCGCTCAAGGCTTCAACGGCTCCAAATGGTGCCCGCTGGCGACCTGTAACTATGGTGGTGGCGCAGTCCGCATGCATGAAGGTATCGACCATACGGAAATGAACGGTGTGCCCAGCGTGGGTCTGCCGGTCTATGCCGCAGGTAACGGTAAAGTGGATCGTTCCAGTGACACTTCCCGCGACCTTGACATCAACCATGGCGGCTATTGCATCGTCAGCGGTACGCCCGGAAACTGCGATGAATACGGCGCATATCCGGCTGGTGTCTACACGTCCTACCGCCACATGGGTCCGCGCATCCTGCCGGAGATCAAGAACGGTACGGAAGTGAAACGCTGCCAGCAGATCGGCACGGTCGGTTCTGTTGACGCGCCAGCTTCGGGTGACTTGCACTTCGAAACGCATGATCCTAACAACAGCATTACGCGCAACAACCCACACACGACCACTTATTGGCCTTATGATGTGAACCAGCCGTTCCACATCCACCCGCTCGACAAGTCCTGTGGCGGTGGTATTACGGATCCGAACGGTACGCTCTCCGCACGCGGTATCTGTAAGTATGCCCTGCCCCTGAATATCGAGGGCAAGGAAGACCTCACGCCTCCGAAATACTATGAGGACTACAAGGTCTTGAACATCGATGCGCCGGATAAGGTGCAGCCTCCATCCGAGAAACGTGGTGACCGCTTCGACATCAAGAAGAAGGGTATGGTCTTCCACGGTGCTTGGCGCTGGTGCGATGGCAGTGACAACGAGAACCACGTCGGTCCTCTGCCTCCGATGACCGCTGCGGATCGCGCTTATTGCGAATCCCTGCCCGATAAACCGGCAGAGGAAGATGCACCGAAAGATCCTATGCCAAACAGTTCCTCGGCCTTCGTCAACCCTGCGCCTTGCGGCCCGGTCACCAGCCCCTTCGGCCCCCGTTCGTCACCATGCGCAGGTTGCTCGAACTTCCACCGTGGTCTGGATATCGGCATCTCCTATCAGCCGATTCTGTCGCCGGGTGATGGTGTGGTCAAGACCGTGACGACACAAAGTTGCGGTGGTGTCTATACCGAGATCACCCACCCCAACGGTCTGGTCAGCGCGTACATGCACTTGAGCAACCAGTGTAACCTCAAGCCGGGTGATACGGTGAAGCAGGGTCAGGTGATCGCGATTTCCGGTAACACCGGTTCTTGCACCACCGGCGCGCACTTGCACTTCATCATCATGCAAGGTGGCACCAACGTTGACCCGCAACCGCATATCCCACCCCAGAACCCCGGTGCGCCTTATTGCGGTGCCATCGCGGCAGCCAAATGCGGTGACATCATCACCGGTCTGGAAACGGGTGGCGGCATCGCGTCTGCAGGTAAGAAGCTCTGCGTTGACAAGCCCTGCACCGTGCGCTTCGAAGAAGCCGATACGGTCAACCAGTGCGCTTGGAGCCGTAACTTCGGTGGCTGTGGTTCGTATGGTGACTTCTCGCAGCGCAAAGGCGATTGCTGCTTCAACATCACCGCGCCTGTGGCCAGCACCAACATGCTGAAGGTACGCCCCGGTTTCGACAATGAGGCACGCACTCCCGGCTGGACCTCGGATTCCCCGAATAACGTCGAGGAATTCATCCCCGGCGCATGGGAAGGCCGTCGCACCACCAATGAAGGTGGTTCGGTGGATGTCTCGGCGACCAACCGCGGTGCACCGGAAGGCTACACCTTCTACGAGCACTTCCGTGACCACCGTCCTTACATCCGTTGGTGGGACACCGGTGCCGAAGTCGGCGAGATACTGCAGGATCAGATTCTTTCTGAATCCGACGAAGGCAAGTGGGATGCACTTGTCGGCGTGGGTATCGAGAAGGAGAACTGCGGCTATGGCGGTTGGGGCGGTAACCCTGACCAGCTGGATGGCAACACCAGCTGGATGGAGCTGAAGCTCTATCAGGCACGCACCCAGCAGCAGCACGCCCTGCGTTGTATCGGTCGCTATGAGCGTCTGTTCAAAGCAGGCGGTCCGGAGGACTTCGTCCACCAGCTGGCCGGCGGTAAGCTCGACACCTACTTCAGCGGCACACGTGCTCTGAACACCTCGACCATCAACTACCCGCTCGGCTGGAGAGGCTATGTCTCCGAACCGACCCCGGGTTACCGTTTCCCCTACTACCGTAATATCGGGGAAGACGGCACTGGCGCAGCCCATGCTGCGGTGGTGGCGGGTGGCCTCGACAACGCCCTGCCAGGTGACATCCTGGTCTGGGATGAGGATGTGGTCGCGGGTAAACGTCTGCCGCATGTGGCTTACGTGATGCAGGCCAACAACGTGGCGATCCGTAGCTACCGTGGTGCGCAGGTCGAACTGTCCACCGCCACCTTCAGCAAGAAGGCGGATAAAGCGGATGCCATCGACTCGCTCGTCATTGTGGATTACGACCATGGTCGTTACCCCGATGCCTGCGGCACCACGAACTGGGCTGGCGTCGGTCCTGACCGCGTCATCTACAAGAACGTGCTGCCCGAGAGCCTGGTCAACGAGGCGACCAAACGGGGTGTGAACAACATCCAGTGCGGCAACCCCGACTTGGCGACCTGCATCGAGAACTATTGGAACAACGTGAAGATCTACCGCCCCTGGAAACAGGTGCGTAACTGATGCCTCAATCATAGCGGCCGTAAGGTTTCTTTAACCTGCGGCTGCTATGATGAAGGAAATGGATTCGAACCGTAGGGTAAGGCTATGATGAAAACTGTTCTAGGCATCCCATATCAAACCTGCCGCACATCGGCACTGGCAGGCGTGAGCCTGATGATGCTCATGGCCGCCTCCTCTGCCTCCGCGCAGCTCACACCCAATCAAGCCGCCGCCAAATGTGCGCAGGTCTATGCGAAATACGCCGACACCAGCGTGCGCAACATAGCGGGCAACACCAAAGACCAGATTGCCATCAAGAACTGCATCGATCTGGGGATAGATCCCCCGCTCGTCGCCCGCAGCGACTGGGGCATCCGCCCGGCGCAGGGTGTCGCGCTCAGTAACATCCCCTCGGCTGCTTGCCCTCCTTTCGAAACCTGTCTGTCCGAAGTGAAACGCGCGCAGGGCACCATCGACATCAGCGCCGAGGGCAAACCCTATAAAGGCGGCGAGGTCTATACCTTCCCGCCCACCGGCCTCAGCGCGCCGGAGTTCGAGGGTGTCTTCCCCGTTCCCAAACCGGAGCACCTTCAAGGCGGCGGCACCATCTACTTCTATGATCCCGTGACCATCGAGCCACCAGCGGATTCATTGATTTACGCCGACCAGATTCAGAATGAATACGCCGACGGCGGAAACACCGGCGTCGAGGACACCTATGTCGCCTCGCCCCCGCCCTCCGACCCGACGGACATCATGAGCACGCAGCCGACCATCATCAAGACGGATGCGCTCTTCAACTTCGTCGATGGCGGCATCGCCATCCTCCCCGCTGGCTTCGTGGGGGTCATCAACGGCCAACCCGTGAAGGGCGGCGATGTGATCGTCATCAACCATGCAGGTGACATCCGCATGCCCGCTGGAACCCAGCTGATTCCTTTCCCTGATGGCTACTTGGGCGCGATGGGCACGCATTATAACTGGCCGAATTACACGCCTTATGCCGGTCCCCCATTGCAGATGCCGCCGAATCCGGCCATGACCATCAACCCCACCAAGGGCAACTGCGATACCCGCTGCGACGAGCCCTATCCCGGAACGGAATGGTTCTGATATAGCCCTAATGAGAAAGCCCCGGTGAAAGCCGGGCTTTTTCTTTTGGTGAGGATTTTAAAGTGTAGGGTCTGTCAGGATCCGGTCTGCCGCCGCCTTGCCCTGCGGGTCGCCCACATGCAGCCACAGCCCGTCATGGGCAATGCCGCGCACGCGGTCAAGCACGCCATCCGCATGCACACCACGGTTATACAGCACATTCATGCTGAATGCCCCTTCCGGTGCGCCCTCGAAATAACGCGGGTGCAGCAGTTGCACACCGGAGAACACGAAAGGCGCGGTCTCGTGGGATTTTCGGCGGCGTATCTCTCCCGCCCCTCCCAGCATGAAATCCCCCTGCCCTTTATAGCCCGAGGCCGTGGTCGTCGGCGTCAGCAGTAGCAGTGCGTCCATCTCTTCGGGGTTCCAGCGGCGCGCCAAACGCCACAGGTAAGACGCCGCGCCATGCAGCGCGATGGTGTCGCTGTTCAGGGCGAAGAACGGCTCATCGCCCAGCAGCGGCAAGGCTTTCTTGATGCCACCGCCCGTCTCCAACAGCGTTTCCTCATGGGAAATGCGGATGCGCGGCGCGGAAATGGTCTTCAGATGCGCTTCCAGCTTCTCCGCCAGATAATGCGTGTTCACGATGATCTCCTCCAGCCCCGCTTCGGCGAGCAGCTGGATGGACCAGTCGATGAGGGGTTTTCCCGCCACATCCACCAGCGGCTTGGGCAGCGTGTCCGTCAGCGGGCGCATCCGCGTGCCGAGGCCAGCGGAAAGGATGATGGCTTTCTTGGGAAAGAACTCAAGGTCTTCGAGGTTATTCATAGGCTTATCGATTCATTCAGATTCAAAGAGTGATTGCAGTCTGCCATTCTGGCTTGATATTCGCTTCCACCCAAGCCTTCAGCTCGGCCAGTGAAGGATGCTGGATGTCATGCAGGAAATGCCCCCAGACGCGCGGCAGATAGCCCGTATAATGCTTCTTGCCGTCGCGCACGCCGAGGCGCACGAAAATGCCGATGATTTTCGCGTTGCGCTGCGCGCCCAGCAGGGCATAGGCCTTGCGCAGACGGCCGCTGTCGCATCCGCTCACCGCGATATAATGCGCCAGCACCGCTTCCACCGTTTCCGGCGACACATCGCGGCGCGCATCTTCCAGCAGCGAAACGAGGTCATAGGCCGCATCGCCGATGAGCGCGTCTTGAAAGTCCAGCAGACCCACACGGTCAGTCCCCTCCCGTTCGGGCAGCCACAGCAGGTTATCGGCGTGGTAATCGCGCAGCACCACCACATCCTCATGCAGCGGGTTGGCTTTCAGGATACGCTCCCAGATCGCCGTGAATTCCTTGCCCAGACGCGCCGCGTCCTCGCCCGCCACCGCTGGCAAGAACCAATCGGAGAGCAGGTTGATTTCGCGGATGCAATTCGCATGGTCGTATTTG
>VGDC01000027.1 GCA_016869895.1 Alphaproteobacteria bacterium | reverse complement strand
TTTGCCCTCACCCAAGCCATTCCTTCTCGGCATCAAACCCTATGAACAGGGGAAATCGAAAGCCGGAGGTGCTGAAAAGCCCGTCATCAAGCTTTCGTCGAATGAAAATCCGCTCGGCCCCAGTCCGAAGGCCATCGCGGCTTATCGTGAATATGCCGATTTGCACCGTTATCCCGATGGTTCGGCTGCTGGCATTCGTGAAGCCATCGCCGAAGTCTTCGGACTGGATGCTTCGCGCATCGTCTGCGGCGCGGGTTCTGACGAGCTCATCAACCTGCTCATCCACGCTTATGCAGGCGAAGGCGATGAAGTGCTGTATAGCCAATACGGCTTCCTGATGTACAAAATCTACAGCGTGGCGCATGGTGCAACGCCTGTGACCGCTCCAGAAACCAGCGACTTACTGGCGGATGTGGACGCGCTTCTCGCGGCTGTCACCCCGCGCACCAAACTGGTGTTCCTTGCCAACCCGAACAACCCCACAGGCACGCTGCTGCCCGACAGCGAAGTGCGCCGTCTGCGCGCCGGATTGCCGGAAAACGTGCTTCTGGTGTTGGATGCCGCTTATGCGGAATACGTGGAAACGGCGGATTATGATGCTGGCGCGAAGCTGGTGGAAGAAACGCAGAACACCGTGATGCTGCGCACCTTCTCGAAAATCTATGGTCTGCCCGCCCTGCGCCTCGGCTGGGGATACGCCCCCGCCCATGTGGTGGACGCGCTGCAACGCATTAGAAGCCCGTTCAATGTGTCTTCCGCGGCGATGGTTGCAGGCATTGCGGCTGTGAAGGATGTGGAATACACCGCCCATGCGGTGCAACACAATAACGCTGAGCGCGCCAAACTGGCGGCTGCGCTCAGCGCATTCGGCCTGAAGGTCGTGCCGAGCGAAGCGAATTTCCTGCTCATCCGCTTCCCCACTGAAGCCGGAAAAAACGCGCAGGATGCGAATGCGACCCTGCTGGCGGATGGCATCATCGCCCGCGATGTCGGCGCATACGGCCTGCCGGAATACCTGCGCATCACCGTGGGCACGGAAGACGAGAACAAGGCGGTCATCGCCTCTTTGAGGAAGCTGTTCTGATGGGTTGCAACCACGATCATAGCCACGGCGGCGGCTGCGCCGGCCATCACCACCATCACGACCATGCGGATGATGTGCTGCTGACATCTCCGCGCATCGCCATCATCGGCCTTGGCCTGATGGGTGCATCCTTCGCGGCCGCACTCAAAACAGGAAACGCTGTGGGCGAAATCAGCGGATTCGACACTGATGCCGAATCCCTGCGATTCTGCAAAGAACGCGGGCATATCGATCATGCGGCGAACAGTGCGACAGAAGCGGTGAAAGACGCGGATATCGTCGTGCTTGCCGTGCCCGTCTCGGCATTGGCGGAAGTGGCGAAAGCCATCGCCCCTGCGTTGAAAGAGGATGTGGTTGTCACTGACCTCAGTTCCGTGAAACAGGAAGCCGTGCTGGCCATACTGCCGCAGCTTCCCGGCCATGCGGTGCTCGTGCCTGCCCACCCTATCGCGGGTGCGGCGACCCATGGCGCGAAAGCCGCCCGTGCCGACCTGTTCGACGGCAAACTGGTGGTGCTGACCCCGCAAAAGAATGTCACCCCTGCGCGCGCCGTGGCAGCCGTAGCCAGACTATGGGAATCCGTCGGTTCTCGCGCGGAGCGTATGTCCGCCGAGAACCACGACATCATTTATGGGTATGTCTCGCACCTGCCGCAGATGATGGCTTATGCCGCCTGCCATGTGCTGGCGGATGAATCCTTGCCGCCAGAAGGCGCAGACGAGAATTTCCGACGCTTCATCCGCATCGGCGGGTCGGATGCGAAACTATGGACGGAAATCGTGCTGGCGAACCAAGAACCCGTGCGCCACGCGCTGGCACATGTGCTGGCCACGCTAGAACACATGTCGCAAGAATTCAAATCCGGCGAAGTGCATGGCGCGGTGTCCGAAGACAGCCCGTATGTCGCCACGCGCTATTTCCCGCTGCTGGCGGCGGGTGCGATGATTTCGGTGGTCAACCAATTCGAGATGCAGAATAAGCTGCATCTTGCACCCTATTCTGGCACGGGGTTGAAGGATTTCACCGCCCCCATCGCTTCCGACCCCAGCGAAGACCTGCAGAATATCTCGCTCAGCTACGCCCATGTGGCACGTTGCTTGAAACGCTTCATAGACACGCTGCATGATTTGGAATTGACGCTGGCAGACCCTAGCGCACCCGCGAAGCAGAAACTGCGCGAAACGCTGGCGAATTACCAACAGCAGCACACTAACCTGATGGCGCGATTAACCGATAAGGCTGCGTAGATATAGCAGGAATGCTTCATGCGTGTGGGAGTGGTGATGCACATCGAAGCTCTGATAGCGGCGGAGCTGCTCGTTCACCACTTCGGATTCGACCTGGCCATATAACACCGGCACACAGCCCGTGTTCTTGGCTACTTCCAAATCCACCACCGTATCGCCCACGAACCACACATCCTTGCCCGCTTTGATGCCGCTGCCTTCCAGTGCCATGTGCACGGGATCAGGATGGGGTTTATCGTTCGGCGCATCGCCGGAACCGATGATTTTCGTGAAATACTTGTCCCAGCCCAAGTGGGTGATTTCCTTGCGCAGCGTCGGGCCTTTCTTATTGCTGACAACGGCGACATACACGCCCTTCTCCTGCAACAGCTTCAACACTTCTTCCGACATCGGCAGCACTTGCAGGGTGTTCAGGTGATTCGACTGGTAGAACCCCTGATAAAGCTTGCCTGCCTCTTCCCATTTCTCTCCGAACAGCTTGGGGAAGGAATCGCGCATGGAGTGCACCACACGGGTGCGTATTTCATCGAGCGTCCACGGCACAAGCTGATAATGGGTGAAGGTCTTTTCCATCGCATCATGGATGACCGGCCAGGTATCGACCAAGGTATTATCCCAATCGAAAATGACGGCCTTCGGCCATGCGAGTTTCACACTGTCCATATCCGATACCCCGTATCCACTTCGATTGAATCCACATATAACGCGAAAAGCTGCTTGAAGGTTGCGCCGACTTTGCCGTCACCCAACTGTTTATCGTTCACGCGCACGACAGGCACGATATGCCCCGTGCTGGAACTCAGGAAAGCCTCCGCCGCGCTTTCGGCTTCTTTCGCCGTGAAGGCGCGCTCCTCGACCTTGATGCCCGCTTCGCGCGCCAGTGCCAACACGCGGTGGCGCACAATGCCGGAGAGCAGATGCACTCCCTCTTCGCGGGTCACCAGCACGCCTTTTTTGGTGATGATATAGGCATTCGAGACCGCCCCTTCGCAGATATAGCCATTCTCGTCCGTCAGCCAGATTTCGCGTTTGCCCAGCACGGTCGCTTCATTCTTCAGCAACACATTCGGCAAAAGAGCGATGGATTTGATGTCCCGCCGCAACCAGCGGATGTCCGGACGGGTGATGACCTCCGTGCCGTTCTGTATCTCCTTTGCCTGCACCTTTTTCTCGCGGGAAACGGTGACCACCAAAGACGGGCGCATTCCGCGTTTATAGACATGGTCGCGGGAAGCGACGCCGCGCGTCACCTGCACATAGATATAGCCATTGGCGCGACCATTGCGGCGGATGGTCTCGGAAATGACATGCTGGAGTGCCGCGCGGCTGGAGAGCGGCTGTGGAATGCCCAACTCCGAAAGGGAGCGCAGCAAACGGTCGATATGCAATCCACCATCCACGAGAATACCATTGTAGAAAGTGGCGACTTCATAGACCCCATCGGCGAATTGATAGCCACGGTCTTCCACGGAAACCGCAGCATCCGCGTGGGGAACGTATCGTCCATTCACATAGGCGATGCGCATCATGACTGAAGGTTCTCCGGCGTTTGCGGAGCAGCTTTCAACGTACCATTGAAGAACACGGCGTTTTCCACGTAAATGTTTAGCAACTGGCGGCAAATGCTTTCGGAGCAGCGGCCAAGGTCGATGATGCCGCCGGAAAGGAACGGGCGCAGGGTGACGCCCAGCTGTTCCTGAATGCGCGGATCAGGGAATATCTGATTCTGCTGCATGCGCAATGCAAGCGAGGGGTGCGGCACTTTCTTCGGGAAAAGCGGGTGGAATGCCGCGCACAAGGAAGCAAGCTGCGGGATGGATTTGATGCGGTAAGGCTTGCCCAACGCCTTGCCGATACGGTCGACCATCGCCAGATAGCTGACGTTCTCACCGCCCTGCACGCTATAGGTCTGGCCATCCGCCGCCGGGGTATTGAAGGCATTGATGGCGACCAGCGCAAGGTCATCAGCATGCACGGGTGCGCGCAGACCTTTCGCGGGCTTCTCCAGATAGAATTTGCCTTTTTCGTCGAACTCACGCGCGACACGAGCGACGTTGTTATCCAGCCCTGCGCCGTAAACCATAGTCGGGCGGAGAATGGTCAAAGCCAGACCAAGGGATGCCGCTTGTTCGCGCATCGCCTGTTCGCCAGCTTCCAGCTTCTCCACGACTTTCTTTTCGGCCTTGCTGCTTTGCTCCTTCTTCGTCAGCAGCGAAGTGGAGCTGAGCGCGATCACCTTTTTCGCGCCGATACCGGAGAGCATCGGCAGCAGCGGTGCGCCCATCCAGATGGGAGCACAGTGGATTACGCCATCCAAACGGAAGCGCTGAAGGTTTTCTGCCAGTTCTTGTGGTTTTTCGAAATCGCCCTGCACCCAAGCGAGGTTGGGGTGGAAGAAACCTATCTTTGTTTTATGTATCAACGCCACGACGCGGTAGCCATCCGCCAGCAATCGCCCGATGGTGAACAGCCCCACGGTGGAGCTGGAACCCGTGACGAGGATGGTGCGCCCGTTGCCCTTGAATTCCTCAGTGCCGCGCACTTCATTCATCCCGCGCACGATGGCCTGAACGCGGCGGATGCCCGCCGCTTCCGTCAAGGTCGGATATTTGCGCATCTCATCCGCAAGGGAGCGAAGAATTTTTCCGCCAAGACGAAGTTCCACAGCAATCTGCGCGAGGATGCGGGTGATGGGCGAAAGGTGGTAATGCAGGCCGAAATAACGATGGAAACCCTTTGTCTTCATGCGTTCCACGAACAATGCCTGCACCTGACTGGTGCTACGGTAATGCAGGACATCGACATTCGGGGTGACCCAAACCGACCCACCCGCCTTATACACACGCAGGCACATGTCCATATCCTCGACATGGAGGAAATATTCCTCGTCGAACCCGCCGATCTGCTGGAAGCGTTCACGCTCCATCATCATGCATGCGCCCGAAACCGCGCCGATGGGGATAGGGTTATCAGGCAAAGGCGTGTGGTCGAGATTGATGACCGGAAGCGGAAGGCCACGGAGCTTGGCAAGGCCGCTGCCTTCTATCAAAGCATTGACGGGGGTGATGATGTTGCGGCGGCTGCTACGCTGTTCGCTGCCATCATCATTGCGCAGGATGGCACCGACAAGGCCGATGGGCGGCTGGGTATCGAGCCGGAAAAGCTCTGCGAGTTTGGCAGGCGCATCACGATCCATCATCACCGCATCGGGATTAAGGAAGAGGATGTAATCCCCCGTCGCCTGCGATGCTCCCAGATTACAGCCTTTGGAGAAACCGACATTCCCCTGCCCCGTGACCAAGGTAAAGCGCGGGTTGTCCTGTTCAAGCTGGCGCAGGCGGAGTTCAACGGCGGCTTCATTGCCGTTATTCACGAGGATGACCTCTTTCACGCCGTCAAGCTGCAAGGTGCGGTAAACGCAAATCCAAAGGGATGCACCGGTGTTATAACTGACGATGACAACGCTGGTATGCTTTTCCATGGATACGCTATTCTAATGCTATGGTGTTAACGCCATTGCGGCGTGTTTTTGCGGTATTGCTCGAAACTCGGCAGGCCTTGGTCGCGCGACGAGATTTTGACATCCTGCAGCGGCCAGCGGATCGCAAGCTGCTGATCATCATAACGGATTCCACCTTCAGTGGAAGGGTTATATGGCGCAGTGACTTTGTAATACACATCCGCCGGTTCATCGCCGAGCACGACGAATCCATGGGCGAACCCTGCAGGAATCCAGAACTGGAGGCCGTTTTTGTCGGTCAGCTCCACGCCGTAATACTGCCCGAAGGTGGATGAAGTGGGGCGCAGATCAACGGCGACATCCCAGATGCGCCCGCGGATGACCTGCACGAGCTTGCCCTGCGCGGGGTCGGTTTGGTAGTGCAATCCCCGCAGGACACCGGGCAAAGAGCGGGAATGGTTATCCTGCGCGAATTGGCTGGGAAGCCCGATTTCACGGAAGGATTCCGCCCGGTAGCATTCAGAGAAGCTGCCGCGATCATCCTTGTGGATGTTGATCTCCAGCAATAACAATCCTTCAATCGGGCAGGCGATGGCGTGCACTTGACGACTCCATGGCATCGGAAAGTCCCTGCTCCCACGTGGGAAGACGCTCTCCGAACACAGTATGCAATTTTGAACAGTTCAGACGGGAATTCAAAGGCCTTCCCGCGCGTGTAGGATATGCCACAGATGGGATTGGCTCAACATCTTTTACACGCTGTGGAGCGCCTGCGGCCACCGCCGAAGCGAAAATCGCCTGTGCGAAGCCATGCCAGCTGGTTTCACCCGCATTCGCCATGTGATACACACCGTAAGGGAAGGCGTCCATCTGCATCGCCTTTTCCAAGCAAGAAACGACTGCCACCGCTAAATGCGGCGCATAAGAGGGCGCACCGAACTGGTCTGCCACCACGCGAAGCTGCTCTTTTTCCGCGCCCAGCCGCAGCATAGTGGTCAGGAAATTCCGCCCCACCGCATCATAGACCCACGACGTGCGGAAGATGAGATGCTTGCCACCCACCGCTTGCACACCTTCATCACCCAGCTTTTTGCTGGTTCCGTATCGGTTCAGGGGGTTGGCTGCATCCGTCTCCCGCCACGGCTTCTCGCCGCTGCCGTCATAGACATAATCGGTCGAAAAATGGACGAAAGGAATACCACGCGCCGCGCACCATTCCGCCAGCTTCGCGGGGGCTTGTGCGTTGATGGCCATGCAACGCTCCACATCATCTTCCGCCGCATCCACCGCCGTGTAGGCCGCCGCATTGATGACCGCATCGGGTTTCAGCATCTCAAGTTTGGAAAGAAGCGCAGGAATATCAAGCAAATCCGCATCGGCACGCGGCAGCGGCAAAGCGCGCTCCCCCAAAACCTGCACCAGCGCACGGCCAATCTGGCCTGCCGCACCCAGCACGGCGATGCGCTGCACGGTCGGCATCAGCCTTCCCTGCTTTCCAAAACGCGGGTCTTCAGATATTGTCCGTATTCACTCTGGCCGAGTTCCTCTGCCAGCACCAGAAGCTGCGATTCATCTATATACCCGCGCTCAAACGCGATTTCCTCAGGGCAGCAGACTTTCAGCCCCTGACGGGACTCGATGGCCTGCACGAATAGCGCAGCCGAAAGCAGTGAATCCCGTGTGCCCGTGTCCAACCACGCCGTTCCGCGCCCCAGTTTATGCACCTGCAATTTCCCACGACGCAGATATTCCGCGTTCACATCGGTGATTTCCAGCTCACCCCGCGCAGAAGGCTTCAGGCTCTTGGCGATTTCGACGACATCCGCATCGTAGAAATACAGTCCCGTCACCGCCCAGTTCGATTTTGGTGCAGAGGGTTTTTCTACGATAGACAGGGCTTTGCCTTCCTTATCGAAGCTGACCACGCCGTAACGCTGTGGATCGACTACGCGATAAGCGAAAATCGATGCCCCCTCGTTCAATTCCGATGCTTTGTGCAACGTCTGCGGCAGTTCCGAACCATGATAGATATTATCGCCGAGAATAAGGCAGACTGGATCCCCTGCGATGAATTCCTCGCCCAGAATGAACGCTTGCGCGATGCCTTCCGGCGCGGGCTGCACCTTATAAGTGAACTTCACGCCCCATTGGCTGCCATCGCCCAACAGTCCTTGAAGAACGGGAACATCGCGAGGAGTGCTGATGATGAGCATGTCGCGGATTCCCGCCAGCATCAGCGTGGAGATGGGATAATAGATCATCGGCTTGTCATAGACCGGCAGCACCTGTTTGGTGATGGCGTTGGTTATCGGGGCAAGACGACGCCCTCCCCCACCTGCCAGAACGATTCCCTTCATGCCGCTTCTCCTGATTTGCTTGTCACCGCCTCAATCCATTCGCCATTGGCAAGATACCATTCCACCGTGGCTCTCAGGCCGGATGCGAAATCGTAATGGCGGGTGAAACCCAGTTCACGCTGTGCTTTCGCATCGTCGATGGCATAGCGGCGATCATGCCCTGCGCGGTCTGCCACATAGGCGATCTGCTCGCGGTAGCTTCTGCCATTGGGCAAAGGCCGCGCCTCATCCAGAATATCACAGAGGGTCTCGACCACTTCATTGTTGTTGCGCTCGGCATCGCCCCCGAAGCAATAGGATTCTCCTGCCTCTCCCGCTTCCAGAGCCAGCAGCACGCCTGTGCAATGATCCTCCACATGAATCCAGTCGCGGATATTCTTCCCATCGCCATAAATCGGCAATTTCTCGCCGGAAAGGGCACGGGTTATCATCAAAGGAATCAGTTTTTCAGGGTACTGGCGCGGGCCATAATTATTCGTGCAATTCGTCACGATGGTAGGCAGACCGTAGGTTTCATGCCACGCACGGGCGAGATTGTCTCCCGCCGCTTTGGAAGCGGAATAGGGCGAATTCGGCTGCATGGCAGTCGTTTCAGAGAATTTGCCTGTCTCACCCAGCGAACCATAGACCTCGTCGGTGGACACTTGAATGAAACGGAATGCAGCTTTTTCGGCATCCTCCAATCCGTTCCAGAACCCACGCGCGGCTTCGAGCATCGTGAACGTGCCGATGATATTGGTATCAATGAACGCACGCGGCCCCGTGATGGAATTAGCGACGTGCGATTCCGCCGCGAAATTCACCACCGCCGTGGGGCTGTGCTCTGCGAAAAGGCGTGAAACAAAGGCCGCATCACAAATATTGCCGACCTGAAGTTCAAAACTGCCATTGCCGTTTTGGGGTGAAATCCACGCGAGATTCTGCCGATGACCCGCATAGGTCAACGCATCTAGCACAATCACATGATAACCCTTGCTCACCGCCAATCCAACGAAAGTGCTACCGATGAATCCTGCGCCGCCCGTGACGATGAGAGTTTTTTGCTGGGGCATGGTCATCTCGGCGCTGCATAGTTTACGGAAATGAGGAACTCGAAAAGATTTCCTCCGGGATGGTTGCGGGGCACAGGCGGAACGGGGTTCGCCGCGCGCACCATTGCCATGGCGGCGGCATCCGCAGCGGGCACTCCGGTGGCTTTATCCAGCTTGAACTGGCGGATATTCCCTGCGCGGTCTATCTGCAACCGCACGATGATATTGCCTTTCATGCCTGGTTGCAGCTTGCTGGTGAAGAGGCTTTTATGGCGGTTCACCCAGAGGGAGATCTGTTGGGTGTATCGCTGCATCACTTCCGCATCCGCGCTGACGCTATTGCCATATCCCACGCCATAGCCCTGTCCGCCGCCTTGCCCTGTCGCGCCGGGAACGCCACTGCGCACATATTGCGAAGGACGCGATGCCGCCGCATAAGGATTCACGGGCGCATGGGAAACCACTTCCTCGACCGCTTCGGAAGCCGCTTCCTCCACCATCGGTTCAGGTGCTTTCGGCACTTCCGGTGCTTTGACGGGTTTAGGGACAACCTTCTTGACCGGTTTAACCTGTTCGGGAACGGTCACTGCGGATTTGGAAGGCTTTTGGGGTTGGAATTCCACCGATTCCATCACACGCGGAGAAAGCATTTCTCCCGGCCCGCTCGCCCCGCTCAGGGTGCTCATATCCCCCCCTCCCAGCTTCACGTTCAGCACATGCACAGGAATCTTGGTCACCGCATCTTTGGGCAGAATCATGTAAACGAGGAACGCGGCCATATGCGCCAGAACCGCGGCGACTAGCATCGCCGAGAAATGGCTATTGTTCAGGTAATATCCGTCGACGTGGCGTTGCTGCATCAGGGTGCCTGCGTCACAAGGGAGAGGTTCTGGCCGCCCGCCGCTTTCACATAATCCATCGTGCGGATAAGCTTCTTCGCAGGCAGCGTGTTATCCGCCTTGATGGTGATGATACGGTTGGGATGGTCTTTGAGCTGCTTCGTCAGCAGAGGCACAAGGTCTTCTTCCGTGACCAAATCATCATTCAGCACGATTTCATCGTATTTCCCAAGGGCGATGACGATATGCCCCTCGTCCAGTACTTTCCCGCTTTCTGCGATGGGCGGGTCGATGGGCACGACCTCGACCTTCTGGATGCTTCCCGCCACGAGGAAGAACACGAGCAGCAAGAAGACGACATTCACCATCGGCAGAACGGGCAGTTCGCTTTTACTTTGCTTAGAGCGGCTGATTTGCATCGGATGCCTCCGCTTCTTCTGCCGGTACCGTCACATCCGGTCCACCCAACGCGGGGTCCCATTGCGCCACGGCGACATTCTTTCCGCCCATCAGATACACATCATCCATCACATTCACCAACCGCTGCACGGAGACCTTCTCCGCCGAAAGCAGCAGAATGCTGCGGTCGGGCTCGTTGAAGAGCATCAGGCGAAGTTCGGATTTCAGGTCGTCGATGGGCATTTCTTTTTCGCCAAGGAAAATGCGCTGGTCGTCGAACAGAAAAATCTGGATTCCCC
>VGDC01000026.1 GCA_016869895.1 Alphaproteobacteria bacterium | reverse complement strand
TCGCTCCCTGCTCGATGAGATAACGCATTTTGGTGACATCGCTTCCCGCCTCCGCCATCTTGTGCAAAGCGGTGCGCCCGTCTTCGTCTTGGACATTCACATTCACGCCCTGCTCCACGAAGCCTTTCAGCAGGTCGATGGAACCCGCCGCGGCATTGGTCAGGAAGGCTTCCTCCTGCGGTGAATTCTGCTCTCCAAGGATCATCACCATATCAGCGTCCTATCCCTTGGGTGGAAGGATTACCCAGCGATGCGCTGAATCCATGGGGGTAAGGCACTGTGCGCTTCTGTTCGCCCTCGCTCAACTGGGCATAGAGCGCGCGGAAGCTGCGTGGTTTGCCGGAAAGGTTCTTTTCCGTGAAAATGGCCGCCAGCTGATGATGCTCCCGCACCCGTTCAAAAAGCGGCGTCGGGGCTTTCCCGTGGTTTCCACCCGCTTGCAGCAGGAGAGTGTCATCAAGCTTCTCACCCTGATTGTTCAGCGTGTCCACCACCTGCGGCAGACTCCAGCATTCGACGGCACGGGTGAGCCACGTCTTGCCGGATTTATCGGTCAGCTGCAAATCATCTAGCGACACCTGCTCGCCGCGTTTGTGCAGCACTTCCGCCACTTCCGGCCAGCGATTCCACGTTTCGGGGTGGTCAAGCGGGGTGTTCCCCGCCTCATCCGGCGTGAAGAGGTCGGCTTTGGAAAACTCCCCTTTGGCGAAATCCAACCGTGGCAATCCGGCATAACGCTCCATCAATCCGATGACGCTTTGGCGGTTACTGTCGAACAGATCAGGCTGATAATCCTCTCCCGCTCCGCCGCCCGCCGCTGCGCGCGCCTTGCGCAGGTGCTCCACAGGTGTGCGATTGTGCTTATCGGTGATGGCGAGGGATTTCCATGCGCCTGCGTCCAGCAGCCTCCGCACCACGTCCGGCGCGGTGGTGCCCACGGAGAAGAGGATATTCTGCGCGGGCGGCTCGGTCACATAGCCTTCCGTCTCCGCCGCGCTCGCTCCCGCCGCTATCATGCGGTTCATGCCGCGCACATCCTCTTTTCGCACGCAGGCGAAGAGGCCGTTCCCATTGGCTTTACCGTTCGGATTGATGCTTGCGCCGTGCTCCAGCACCGTGTCGAACATCGCCGGATCATCCTGATGCACCGCTTCGGACAAAGGACGCCGCCCGCCTCGCAATAACGTATCGGGGTGCTGCCCGGCATCGAGCACCCTCGCCACCGCTTCCACATCACCGCTTTTGATGAGTTTCTCCAGTCGGTTGGCCGCGTTGGCCTTCACCATGCGATTCGTGGCGGGAGCGACGCTGGCGTGGTGACGGCGGGTCGCCATCGTCACTTGATTGCCGTGCATCCGCCGTTTCATGGTCATCTGCCGATACCCTGCCGATGTTCTTCCAAGGGCCGCAACTGCTGGCGCAACTGGCTGATGTTCTGCACCTGCCAGAGGCTATCCTGCGGCACCTCCTCCTGCAGTTTGCGCAGCCCTTTCAGGCCACCTTCCGGCGCGAGCATGTCATAATTGAACAGGGAATGGGCATTGCCTTTGCGGCAAAGCAGATCCATCAGCCCTTCCTCCTGCCGAATCTCCGCTAGCGTGAAGGCCTCTCCCTGTTTGGACAGGTGTTCCTGCACCGCGTCAAAAGCATGGGATTTGATGGCGACATCAAGCCATGTCTCCCCGTTGGAACTCAGGTCGAACAGGTCATCCTTCGCGATGGGCGTTCCCTGTTGCTCCAGCACAGCGGCGATTTCGTCGAATTTATGCCAGACTTTGGGGTTATCGAAGGGTGCTTTGCCGTTCGCGCCTTTCTTGAACAGGCGGGTTTTCAGGTTCTCCGGCTCGTGGGAAATGCTGATGTTCGGCAGATTCCGGTATTCCTCCATCAAATGATGTTGGTTATCTTCCGGTGAAAGATTACCCGTATTGAAACCCGCTTCCATTAGCAGATGCACCATCTGCTCGTTATCGCCGTCAAGGGCGGCGGAAAGCGCGATGGTCTGATCCTGCTGGTTCTTTTTGCCTGCTCCCGCCGCCAAGAGCATGTCTATCGCATCGGCATTCTCTGCGAAGATGGCTTTGGCCAGCAGCGAATCCCACGGATGCGCGGTGGCAGGGCGATAATCGGGGTCTATCCGCTCGCCGAGCACTTCCGCCAGCCCTTCGCGGTCGTGGGTGATGATCGCACCCAGCGCATTCCGGAAGAGCTGTTCCTGCTCTGATATGGGTTGTTTCTGGCTCATGATTCTTTAGGCAATCCGTCACATTCTCTGGTTTTAGGGTCTGATTCTAGACCTTACCACAGGCATGTGAAAGTTTTATGACGGATTCAGCGGCCGATGCCCGCATCGCGCGTGCCGCGCAGTTGTTGGAGCAACGCGTGGAAATTCGTGGGTTTATGCGCCTCCGGCAAGGCTTGATACACCCGTTTCATCTCGCCCTGATTGCCCTGCCAGTTCTCAAGCGTGAACAGCGGTTCGACCCCGTCCGGATTTTCGCACAACCGCTTCAGCAGCGGCGCGGGTTTGCCATCCGCCCTCAACAACTCCTTCGCACCGAGGGTGATGCCTTGTGCATTGAACAGCTTCACCAATACCGCCGAAGGCATTTCATTCATCGAGGAAAGGATGAACGCGCTGCCTTTGGTGCTTTTCCCCTGCTCCGCCTCATCGGCGTTAAACTTGCAGAACAATGCGGCGAGCGCCTCGCCCTTCGCGGCGTTCTCGGCGCTCCGGAACTCTTCCAGCTTCGGATGCTCGCCGATGGCTTCCGCCAGCACGGCGAGGCCTTTGTCCGTGAAGCTGTTGCGCGTGATGCTTAACTCTTTCATCTTCGGCGCACGGCGGATGATGTCGGCCAGCAGCGGCGCGGATTTATCCGTCAGCAGATTTGCGCCAAGGATGAGGTTTTCGATGCGTTCAGGATGCTCCAGAATGCCATGCACATAGCGCATGCCCTCGTCGCCCATCTTGCAGTGGGAGAAATTGAACAACCCCACATCCGCCGCAGGAATATTGAATTTAAGGCGGCGCGCTAGTTCGGGGTTAGCAGCTTCATATTCCGCGCGGAATGCCTCGCTCATCGGCCTATCCCCTGCTGGCTGGCGGGGCGTATCTGTTGGAGCAGCGTCTGGTAGTTCGCGGGCTTCATATCGTCGCGTACTGCATGATAGACCCGTTGCATATCGCTGCGCTTTCCCTGCCAGTTCTGCTGGGTAAAAAGTGCCTCTATTCCGCCGGGTTTCTCGGCAAGTCCTTTCAACAAGGGCGATGGCTCGCCCTCCCCGTCCAGCAAATCCTTCGCGCCGAAGGTGATGCCCTGTTTATTGCACATCTCCATGAAATCGGCGGCTGGCAAGCCATGTAGCGCCGATGCGAGGAACGTGCTTCCTTTGGGGGTCTTCGCCGCCAGGAATTCCTCGTCTAACACCAGCGTCTTGGCCGCTTCCTGCGCCTTGGCGCTTTCCCACAGGCGCGGATTATCGAGCGGCGCGAAACCGCTATGCGCTGGCTTGAATAACGCTTCCTTCAGATTCTCGCCATCTTTGGGGAAAGGCGGCAGCAATCCCAAAGTGGTTTCATATCGCTTCGACGCGCCATTGCCGTTGTCGCGCACGGCGGAAAGGCGGGATTCTATCTCCCGCATCTCGTCCGGCGTCAGCGGCACGGTGCTGTCCTGCGCGCGCAACGCCCATTCCTTGGCGGTATCGCGGTTGTCATGAATCTGCTTCTCCAACCGGAAGGAGTTGTAGTCTCCCCCCGTGCGCAGTTGCAGCAGGTTCTTATGGCGGCTGGCATGCAGGGCTTCCGCCGCAGCATCGATGGCCGCGGGCGAAATACTGTTATTGCACACGAAGACATCCGTCACCGTCGGGTTCACGCAGACTGCATCGATAAGCGCGAGGAATCCTTTATCACCGATGCCGCACTGGTTCAGATACACCTTGCTGATGGTGCGCTGGGTCTTCAGCATCTCCGCGATGGCTTCCGCCCCTTCATCGCCGATGGTCTGATTATTGAGCGCGAAGGATTCCTCCCTGCCGATGCTGGCAAGGTGGATTTTTTCACGGATATGGGGGCCAACGACCACGGGCGACCTTCATTTGCTGTTCAAGAGCGGATTCTACCCGCGATTCATGACTGTTTTATGACAGGAATCAACGACTTCCCCGCAAATCCGGTCGCTCACAGATGATATTCACGATGTAATCCTTCGCGTCCTCCTCGATGCGGTGGGTCATCATATAGCCCTGCCCTGCGTTGATGCGGTAATCCACGGCGTTCTCATCCAAGAATCGCGTCAACACGCCAAGGCTGATGGCAAGGTCGGACTCGGTCACCACCCTGCGCTCTCCCGTCTGCATGTTCTCTTCATACAGCGTCGCATTGCCGACAATGACCCCCGTCACATTCCCCGCCGAATCCAGCAAAGGGCCTCCGGAGTTTCCCTTGCGTGCCGAGCGGGCGAATTGGATATAATCAGGGTCTCCCATCGGGCCTTTCAAGCCCACCACGGTGGATTCCACGATAGCATATTTACCCGTTTCCCATGTCTCTTTGGGGTATCCCATCACCATCACGGGCTCGTTCACCTCTAGCCCGCTGATGCGCAATTCCCTGAGGGGTGCAGGGTTACGCACCTCTTGCTCCGCCTTGATGAGCGCGAGGTCGAATTTGCTATCCACCGCCACCACCCTGCCCTTCGATTCCGGCACAGCGCCGCGCAAGGTCACCTCGCGGCACTGGTCGATAACATGCTGGTTGGTGACGATATGGTTCCTGCTCACATAGAATCCCGTGCCCGTATAGACCGGAATGGTGAAACTTTCCGTCTTGTAGATGATGGTCGCCTGCGCAGGGCTGGCGAAGGCGAGGAGCAGCATCAGGCAATTCAGGCGATGGCGCATGGTGGCATCCGTGGATGGAATTGATGGAGTTCTTATCCGTTAGGGCGTATTATACCCGCCAATTCACACCAAAAGGTTAAAATAAATGACCGTCACCATCTATCACAACCCGCGCTGCACCAAATCCCGCGAAACGCTGGAATTGCTGAAAGAGCACGGCATCACGCCGCATGTGGTGGAATACCTGAATGAGCCGCCCACCGTTCAGGAGCTGGAATCTATCCTCCAGAAGCTGGATATGCTCCCGCAGGACATCATCCGCACGGGCGAGCCGGAATATAAGGAACTGGGGCTTTTCAACGCGCGGTACACGCAGGAAGGCCTGCTGGCCTTGATGGTCAAGCACCCCAAACTCATCGAGCGTCCCATCGTGGTGAACGGCGACAAGGCCGCCATCGGCCGCCCGCCGGAAAACGTGTTGAGCATTCTCTGATGCGCAGGTTCCTTGCCACCTTCCTTGTGCTTCTTTCTGCCGCGCAGGCTGCGGCGGCGATGCCGCTAACCCCGCCGATGCAGAAGGAAGTGTGTGATTATGTGCTGAACCCCGCGGCCACGACCCGCAAGGTCAACCTCGATAGCGCGACCCAGCGCGAAGGATGGATAGACATCAATAACGACGATGTCGATGAACACGTCGAAATCAACGATGGGCAACCGGCTTATAGCACCTATGACGGCTCGCCCCTGCCCGAACTCATCCCCGATGACGCCTTCGCGGCGGAATTCTCTGCCCGCGCCAAGGACGGCAGCGAACGCAGCTGGCTGCACTACCGCAACCACACGTTCCTCGCCCTCGCCCGTTCCGGTTCGCCGCGCGACAGCCTCTGGTATATCAATCCTGACCAGCGCGTGACCAAGCTCTGCTCCGTCACCGCCACGAAGCGTGTCAAAAGCGCGCGTCCCGACCGTAATTTCCAGAACGAGTTCGATGTGGAGGATCTCTGCGAGAACGTCGCCCGCCAGCGCAAGATGGATTACATCACCCCGCAGGAGATCACCCCTGTGGATGTGGATTTGAACCTCTCCGCCCGCGCGGAAGTGGCGGTGGATATCGACCATGACGGCACGGAAGACCCTGCTTATTATGCGCAATATGTGCTGATGGGGAACGACAAGACCTGCAGCTTCAATTATTTCCTGCTGAAGCAGGATGTGCACCCCAAAGGCAGCGAAGAGACCGCCCTCTCCCCCCTCGGCAATCAGCTCTATTGGGCGCAGCATTCCCGCCCTGATGATGCCATCGGCCAAGCCCCCACCCAGCCCTGCGAGGGGTTGCAGGACACCCGCCTTTTCCGCTTCGACGGGCGCGTGTTCCTTGAACGCGGGAATTTGAGCAAAGGCGCGGAGAACCCTGCGACCTTCTATCATCAGGTGTGGTATTTCAAGGATGGGAAACGCTTCAACCTCTGCCGATTCGACATCCGGCAGGATGCGCAGTACCGCGTTGAGCCGCTGCCGTCTTATCTGGCGCGCACGGCGGAATATCCCGAAGAATCAAAAGTTGAAGAATAAAACCTGAGCATTTTTGCTTTTGTCGTGCGTTAGGCAGCCGAGGCGAGCCGCGCGGAATGTAGATTCACTACATGAGCACGGCGAGTCCGAAGGATAACGACACGCACGGCAAAATGAAGATTGCTCAATCCACCAGTTCGGGTGATGTATCCTTGGCTTTCTTGCCCGAAGAAGGCTTGCCCGCAGCGGGATAGGTGAAGGCGAGGTTGTCCTTCGCATCCACGGTCACGCGCACTGTGCCGCCTTTGGCGAGCTTGCCGAAGAGCAACTCCTCCGCCAGCGGTTTCTTGATGCGCTCGGCGATGAGACGACCCAGCGGACGCGCCCCGTTCGCACGGTCATATCCTTTATCCGCCAGCCACTTGCGGGATTTTTTGTCCAAATCGATGGTGACGTTACGGTCAGCCAGCTGCGTCTCCAAACGGAAGATGAATTTATCGACCACATTCGCCACCACCTGTGGGCTCAAGTGCGCGAAGGCGATGACCGCATCCAGACGGTTGCGGAACTCCGGCGAGAACATACGGTTGATGGCCTCTTTGTCTTCGCCCGTGCGTTCTTCGCGTCCGAAGCCAATGGGTTCGCGCGCCATGTCGGCTGCACCGGCGTTCGAGGTCATGATGAGCACGGTATTGCGGAAGTTCACGGTCTTGCCGTTGCTGTCAGTCAGCGTGCCGTTGTCCATCACCTGCAGCAGCAGGTTGAACACATCGGGGTGCGCTTTCTCGATTTCATCGAGAAGGATGACGGAATAGGGATGCTGATCGACCACATCGGTCAGCAAGCCGCCTTGGTCAAAACCGACATAGCCCGGAGGCGCACCGATAAGGCGGGAAACCGTGTGTTTCTCCATATATTCGGACATATCGAAACGGTGCAGCTTCATCTCCATGATGTCGGCGAGCTGCTTGGCCACCTCGGTCTTGCCCACGCCCGTGGGGCCGGAGAAGAGGTAGCAGCCGATGGGCTTCTCTTCCTCGCGCAAGCCTGCACGCGCCATTTTGATGGCGCTGGCGGTCGCTTCGATGGCCTTGTCCTGCCCGAAGACCACAAGCTTGAGGTTCTTCTCCAAATTGCGGAGCACTTCGCGGTCATCGGTGGAGACGTTCTTGGCGGGCATACGCGCCATTTTCGCCACGATTTCCTCGATTTCCTTCACGCCGATGTTCTTTTTGCGCTTGGATTCGGGCAGCAGCATCTGCGCCGCGCCCGCCTCGTCAATCACGTCGATGGCTTTATCGGGGAGCTTACGGTCATAGATATACCGCGCCGACAAATCCACCGCCGCTTTCAGCGAAGCGACCGTGTAATGCACTTTGTGGTGCTCCTCATAATAGGGCTTCAAGCCGCCGAGGATTTTATAGGTATGTTCGATGGAAGGCTCGTTCACATCGATCTTCTGGAAGCGGCGCACCAGTGCGCGGTCCTTCTCGAAATAGTTGGTGTATTCCTTATGGGTGGTCGAGCCGACGCAGCGGAAATTGCCCCGACCCAGTGCGGGTTTCAGCAGGTTGCACGCGTCCAGCGCGCCGCCGCTGGTCGAGCCTGCGCCGATGATGGTGTGGATTTCATCGATGAACAGAATCGCACCCGGCATCTTCTCCACATCGGAGATGACCGCCTTCATGCGCTCCTCGAAATCGCCGCGATAGCGCGTGCCTGCCAGCAATGCGCCCATGTCGAGTGAGAAGACGATGGCTTTGCGCAGCACATCCGGCACTTCGCCGCGCACGATGCGCTGCGCGAGGCCTTCCACGATGGCTGTCTTGCCCACGCCTGCTTCACCCACGAAGATGGGGTTGTTCTTGGTGCGGCGGCAGAGAATCTGCACCGTGCGCTCGATTTCCTCTTCACGCCCCACCAGAATATCCGTTTTGCCCTCTTCCGCCTTGCGGTTCAGGTTCACGCAATATTGCTTCAACGCTTCCTGACCAGAATCCTTGCCCTTGGGGGCTGCGCCCTGCGCACCTTGCGCTGCGCCGTTGTTCTGCTGGCGGTTGGTCTTCTGGTTCTCTTCGTCTTCTTCGTTGTTCTCACTACGCACTTGGCCGATGCGCATGAAATCACCGTATTTCACCACGCCGTGCGAGATGTAATTCACCACATCAAGGCGGGTAAGGTCTTGTTCCTGCAAGAAGTACAGCGCGTGGGATTCACGCTCGGAGAAGATGGCGACCAGCACGTTCGCGCCCGTCACTTCCAGCTTACCTGCGGATTGCACATGCACCGCCGCGCGATGCACCACACGCTGGAAACCGGCGGTGGGCTTGGCTTCCTGCGTACCGGGAACGACAAGGCTCACCAGTTCGTTCTCCACGAATTCCAACAGGGCGGATTTCAGTTCGGTGACATTCACGCCGCAACCGCGCATCACTGCGCCGGCGTCAGGGTCGTCTATCAAAGCATAGAGAAGATGTTCAAGGGTGGCATATTCATGGCTATATTCCTTAGCCAGAGCCAAAGCCCGATGTAGCGTCAATTCCAGATTCTTCGATAACATCATATCCCCGACACCTTCTGTTCCACTCACACACGCTATTCTACCAGCTCATATTGGCATAGGGTATGTTAAATTTCCCTTAAGAGCGGCACAAAAAAGCCCCCCGCATGCATCCATCTGGGGGGCTTTTTTGTGTTTTACAACCCGCTTCGCGTCTTATTCTTCGCCGACGACAGCCTGAAGCGGATGCTCTTCCATGCGGGCGTATTCAATCACGAGGTCGGCCTTGGTCTCTGCCACATCACGGGTATAAGTGCCGCACACCGCAGAACCGCGGTTATGCACTTCCATCATGATGCGGTTGGCTTCTTCCTGCGTCTTGTTGAAGACCTTCTTGACCACCGTCACCACGAATTCCATGGGGGTGTAGTCGTCGTTCATCATCACCACTTTGTAAAGCGGCGGCTTGAATGCGGATACTTTCGGCTCAAGTACGGCGAGATTGTCGAGTTTATGGGCAACGCTCATGCGATTTTCCAATCTTACACTTTGAAATTAAGCAGTTTGTTTTGTGTTTATTTTCTGTGCCGACCATCATTACATGTAAGGTACGAATGCACGAAACAACTGGCACGAGCGGAATCGAACATCGCCGTGACAGTCATAATATGGCTATACCATAGCATATTTTCACGATTTTTGCAGTGGTTTTTTGTGAAGGTTATGTTGCAGTCATCAGACTTCAGGGAAAAGCAAGGCTTCCTCTTCCGCATCCAGCAACCGCCATTTCCCCTCCGGCAAATCACCCAGTGTCAACCTGCCCTGCTGAGCGCGGTGCAATGCCGTCACCCGATTTCCCGCCGCTGCAAACATCCGCTTCACCTGATGGTATCGCCCCTCGTTCAACGTCAGCCGCGCGCTGCGCTCGCCCGTAGCCTCATACTCCGCCGGAAGCAGGGGAGTCGTCTCGCTTTCCAGCATCAGCTTGCCGCTGGCGAACAATTCCTTCTCCTTGCCGGTCAAGGGCGAATCCACCACCGCTTCATAAACTTTCGGCACATGGTATTTGGGGTGAGTCAGCTTGTGGCACAGCGCGCCGTCATCGGTCAGCAGCAGCAAACCCGTGGTGTCCTTGTCCAACCGCCCCACGGTGATGACCTTGGGGTTCCGCGCGCGATACCGTTCCGGCAACAAGTCATACACCCGCAACCCCGGATCCTCATGGGAGCACACATACCCAGCCGGTTTATTCAGCAGTATCAGCAGCCTATCGCTGTCCATCGGTTCGCCATCGATTGTTACTTGAGAGGGAATCGCTTTAACCTCTCCGCGGGTGACGGGGTTACCGTCAATCTCAACCCGATGATCTTCAAGGAAATATTCGGCTTCTCGGCGGGTTTCAACGTAGCCCAAATGCACCAATAATTTTGAAATTCTTTGCGTTTTTCCGCTCATTTTTGTGCCTTTATCAGCTTAAAATCGGCATTTTCCTGCAACTTTTGAACGGTTTTGAAGCGTTTTTGGAGCAGTTCCTCGTAAGGCAGCTGTCGCCCTGCCACGAGCCATAATGTACCATTCGGTTTCAACGCATCCGCCGCTTGGGTGAACATCGCGGCGGTCATCTCCGGTGCGCTCCACGACAGGTCATGGGCCGGCGGGTTCATCACCAACCAGTCGTATCCTCCGGCGGGCACATCAGGCAGGGGTTTGGCAGCATCGCACCAGTGGAAGCGGGTGCGCGCAGCATGGGCGGCAAGATTCACTCGCGCCATATCGAGCGCTTGCTTCTCGGCTTCATAAAGGGTGATGGATGAAATGCCCGATTGGCTCTCCAGCAATCGCCAGCTGAGATAGCCCCATCCGGCGGCGATGTCTGCCCCGCGACCGGAGAAATCCTGTGGCAAGGCGTCGGCCAGCTGAGCCGAA
>VGDC01000025.1 GCA_016869895.1 Alphaproteobacteria bacterium | reverse complement strand
GGCGGGATGGCGGGGGTTTTGCAGAAAGCCAAGCTCAATGTGAGCAAAAAGGGTATCGACGTGACGGTGGATGAAGACCTGCAAGACCTTTACACGGAGATGGTCAAGAAGCGGGTCGAAGGTTTGGGCGATGCGCTCAATGCCTGGCGCAGCAAGGTGTGATACGCCTCCTGCGGGACGCTTTGGAAGCCGAACTGCACCAGATGGGGATTTTCGAATTGCGCATCTAAAAACTGATATTCCGCCGCTTTCAGCCGCTCGACCAGATGCACCAGCGCAATCTTGCTCGCCCCCGTGCGCAGGCTGAACATGCTTTCCCCGAAGAATGCCGCGCCGATGGAAACGCCGTATAATCCCCCAATGAGGGTTTTGTCCTCCCAGACCTCCACACTATGGGCGAAGCCCATGTCGTGGAGCTGCCCATACAGCGCGAGTATCTCTTTGTTTATCCATGTGCCGTCCTCTTTCTTGCGCGTGGTGTCGGCGCAGGCGCGCATGACCTCGGAAAAAGCCGTATCCACGGTGATAGTATAAGGATGGTTGCGCAGGAGTTTGCGCAACGTGCGGGAGATGTGAAAGCTGTCATCCTGCAAGGGCAGCACGGCGCGGATTTCGGGATTGAACCAATAAAGCGTGCGCCCGCGCTTGCTCATCGCCATGGGGAAATAGCCCGCGCAATATGCCTCCAGCAGCAGTTCCGGTGTGACGGCCGGAATCTGGTCTTTTGGCGGGATGTCGTCTTTACTTGTCATGGACGCGGGAATAGACGCGGTCGGGGTAGTCGGACATGATGGCATCCACCTTGAAGGCGATCATGGTGGTGATGTCGCGCGGGGCGTTCACCGTCCACACATTCACCTTCAATCCGGCCTTATGGGCTTTGCGCACCACATCGCCGTTCACCAAGCGGAAATCGGGGTTGATGGCGGATGCGCCGATGGCTTTGGCGGCGCTTATCATGAAATCCGCATGGGTATCGCGGGGAATCTGCTCCAGCATGGAACGGCTGAACGTCGCGCCGATGAGAATGTCCGGATTGCGTGCCTTCACGCGTTTCAGCTGTTCATGGTCGAATCCGATGACGGGCAGTTGCTCGTATGTCCAGCCTTCTTCCGCGACTTTGCGGGTGATGATGTCGGCTACGGCATCCTCCGAATCGCCTTTCAGCTCGGTGAAGACGACAAGTTTATCCTTGCTGATGTCCAGCACCTGCTCATAGCTGGGAATAGCGTATTCCGCCAATTCTTCAGCGGAGAGGGCGGAAACGGCCACATCGCGGTTGGCGGTGCGTTTCAGGTTGCCGTCATGCACCACGACAGGAACGCCGTCTTTATCGGAGTGGATATCCAGCTCCACCGCATCGGCGCGCAATTCGATGGCCTTGGTGAAGGCGGGAAGGGTGTTCTCCGGCGCATGGCCGCTCGCGCCGCGATGGCCTACAATCATCAGGGAAACGACCAAAGCGAGCATCCTTTTACCTTTTTAGCGGGATTGTCCGGCCGCCTTCTGCTGCGGCGAGGAAACGGCCTGTGAAATCAGTTTGGTGCGGTCGGGATAGTTGCCGATGACGGAATCCACCCCCGCTTCAAGGACGCGTTTGATGTCGGCGTGCTCATTCACCGTCCATGTGTTCACCGTCAACCCTGCTTTATGGGCCTTTTCGACCCATTCGGGGGTGACCATCTCATGATGCGGGTTGATGCCCGATGCGCCGAGGGTCTTTGCGATGCCGATGAGCGCGGGGGCGAGAAAACTTTTGTCCTTATCCAGCGAAATTCCGGTCTGTATCTCGTGATTCCGTGCCTTAATAAGGCCTATCTGGGCATGATTAAACCCTATGACAGGAAGCTGGTCATATGCCCAACCTTCATTGGCAACTGCGTTATGCACCGCCTTTGCGACATCTTTACCACCACGGCTTTTCACCTCGATGAACACGGTGGGGTTGCCGCCATCGCGCTTGCCGCCTTTCATGGCCGCCAGTGCTTCGTCCAGCGTCGGTATCTTCTCGCCTTTTCCCGCATCGAATTGTTTTAACTGGTCGAGGGTGAGTTCGGAGACTTTGCCCGTTCCGTTCGTCGTGCGCGATACATCGCCATCATGGATGACGACCAGTTCTCCGCTTTTACAACGGTGGACATCCAGTTCGATGGCATCCGCGCCCATGGCCAGCGCGGCTTTGAATGCGCGGATGGTGTTCTCTGGTTCGGTGCCGGATGCGCCGCGATGACCAGTGTTGAGTGCCATGTTCAGCCTTTCTTCACGAAGGTTTGGAGTGCCAGCGCATAGCCTTGGCTGCCGAAGCCGCAGATGACCCCGCGCGCTGCCGTGGACACGAAGGAATGGTGGCGGAATTCCTCGCGGCGGAAGATGTTGGACAGGTGCACTTCCACCACGGGTACTTTCACGGCCAGCAAGGCATCGAGGATGGCGACGGAGGTGTGGGTGTATGCCCCGGCGTTGATGATGATGCCTGCAAAACCACCCTTCACCACCTCATGGATGGCCGAGACGATGTCGCCTTCGTGGTTGCTCTGGCGGAAATCGACGGTCAATCCCAGTGGTTGTGCGGTTTTCTCACAAAGGGATTGTATGTCAGCCAAGGTTTCCGTACCATACACCTCAGGTTCACGCGTGCCGAGAAGGTTCAGGTTCGGGCCATTGAGGATGAGAATGCGTGCCATGGATTCCGATGGTTTAATGTTGGTTTAAGCTTCGTGCGATAATCGATTAAATCATGCCAACAAACGAACGGTTACACAATGCGTTTATTCTATTTCCGCCCTGCCGCCTTCAAAGTCCCCCTCGTTTTCGCCGTGCCTGCCATCGCCTTCCTGCTGTTGCTGGCCATCTTCCCGGAGTGGGATCTGGTCGTGTCCGGCTGGTTCTATGATCCCGAGCGCGGCGGATTCTACATGGGCAAGAACTTCTGGATAGACTGGTCGGGATATTTCACCAGCATGGCCAGCGCGATTTTCGTGCTGGGGTGTTTCCTGTTCTATGGCTTGGGCAAGGTCAAACGCCGGACGTATATCGGCATGGACAAACGCTTGGCGGCCTATTTCGGTCTGGTGCTGGTCATCGGCCCGTTGTTGCTGGTGAGCCTTGGGTTCAAGGAGTTCTGGGGTCGCCCGCGTCCTGTCGATGTCACGGAATTCGGCGGGGTGCATGAATTCGTGCCCTATTATCAGCCGAGCAACGCTTGCGACACGGATTGCTCCTTCCCTTCCGGCCATTCGGCGCGCGGGTTCTTCTTCATGGCGCTGGCTTTCGCCACCTATGGGCTGAAGAAATCCCGCCGTGTCTCCTATGCCTTGCTGACCGCTGCCATACTCTTCGGCATCACCACAGGCTTCCTGCGCATCATCGAGGGGATGCACTTCCTCACGGATGTGACCATCTCCGCCATCATCGTCACCTACACGGCTTGGGTGCTGTTCCGCCTGATGTGGCCGCCGGAGCTGACCGCCCCACCAACCAAGGACTGATACCATGAAACGACTGCTTCTCGCCCTGCTGGTGGTGCTTTTCGCGGCACCCGCCCATGCCGCGACTTTGCAAGAACGGCTGGATGCCATCGTGGATAAAGCCGTTGCGGAGGAGGTGTTCGTCGGCGGCGTGGTGCTGGTGGCCAAGGATGGCAAGCTGGTTTACGAGCGCGCGGCTGGCTTGGCAGACCGTGAAGCGGGCACGCCTGTGCGCTTGGACACGCGTTTCCGCCTTGCCTCCATGACCAAACCCGTTGTGACCGCCGCCGCGCTTTCGCTGGTGGATGCGGGTATCATCGGGCTGGATGACCCCGTCACCAAATGGATTCCCGAATTCACGCCGAAACTGCCGGATGGTACTCAACCCACTATCACCATCCGCCAGTTGATGACCCACACAGCGGGGCTGACCAATAATTACTCCGAGGCAAAAGACCCCAGCTTCGCGTGGTATGGCGTGGATGGTGGCTTGGCGAATACGGGGCTTTCCTTGGAGGAGAACACTGCGCGCATCGCCAAAGTGCCGCTGAAATTCAAGCCGGGCAGTGAATGGTGGTATTCCTATGCCACGGACGTGCTGGGGGATGTCATATCCCGCGCATCGGGCAAGAGCCTGCCGCAGGTGGTGCAGGAGCGCATTGAAGCACCTTTGGGCATTGGTTCCTTCGGATTCACCGCTTCCCAGCCCCAGAGGCTTGCTACGGCCTATGCGGAGGGCACACCGCCCAGCAAGATGCAAGAGGGTCAGATCGTGCGCCGCATCACTTTCCATCCCTCCCGCGCATTATCCGATAAGACCTATCCTTCCGGTGGGGCAGGGCTGGTGGGCACGGCGCATGATTATTTCCTGTTTCTGGATGCCATCCGCAAGGGCGGCAAGCCCATCCTGAGCGCAGACGCTATTCGTGAGTTCTCCACGAATCAAACAGGCGATTTGCCCATCCGCTTGATGGGCGCAGGATGGGGCTGGGGGCTGGCTTCCGCTATCCTGAAAGACCCAGCCGCCGCGAAATCCCCTGCCCATGCGGGCACGTTGCAATGGGGCGGGGTATATGGCACGCATTTTTGGGTCGATCCGCAAGCGGGTATCACGGCGGTCATCCTGACCAATACGGCGATGGCAGGCACTGTGGGTGCATTCCCCGAAGCCATCCGCATGGAAGTTTATAAGGAGAACTAAGCCGCTTCGAACGGGTTGGCTTTAGCGGGGGTGGCGTTGGAAGGCGCTTCACCGGTCGGTGGTGCTTTCGGCTTCTTGCGGGGGTCGAAAGGCTCTTGGAAGGGCACATCGACCTGTTTGAGCAGACGCTTGGTGAAGAAGGAATCCTTATAATAGAAAATCTTCTTCGTTTTGATGGGCGGGTTCGATTCCACGAGTATGATCTGCTCGTCACGCGGCAGGCCGATGACCTCCTGCGGCAAAAGCAACGCGCGCTGCGTCTCGGAGACGTGCATGGTACGCGATGCGGGGTTCAGGTCAAGGAAGCGCGGTTTGTTGTGGGATTCCTGCTTCACCGTCTTGTTGCCGATGAGCTGGGAAATCATGTTTGCCGTCTCCATGTTGTTCGCGGAGAAGGTGATACGGTAATAGCTGTTGGACAGGAACGAGTTCATGCCCGCTTCTTCATAAATACCCTTCAGCTGCTGGGTATCTTGCACGATGAGGAAGAGCTTGACGCGGTAACCACGGAAGTACGCGATACCCACCTGGAACTGGGGCATTTCGCCGAGGGACGGGAACTCGTCGAGCAGGAACATCACGCCATAAGGCTCGTCCGGTTGCGGCATCTTGCGGGTCAAGAAGTCCGACGCCTGCTGATAGAACACCTTCAGGAGCGGTTCAAGGCGCTGCAAGTTGTCCGGCGTCACGCCCACATAAACCGTGGTTTTCTTCTTCTTCAGAAGCTGCAAGTTGAAGTCGGAGGATGCCGTGGTGGTGTCAATCAGCGGGTTCGCCCAGAGTTCCAAGCCGGAGTTGAGCGTGGAGACTACACCGGAGCGTTCTTTATCGGCCTTTTGCAGGAACGCCGCGATGTTCATATAGGATACAGGGTGGATTTTCTTGCCGATGGTATCCAGCACCACCGCAAGGCTATACACCACGTCATCGGAGCGCATGGTACGCACGACTTCACCGAAGCTGGTGGTCTTATCCGGCACAGCACAGAGATAAAGGATAACGCCCAGCATGAGCGAGCGGGCTTCGTTCTGCCAGAATTCCTGCTCTGGCAGAATGAGGTTGCAGATCTTCTGCACGTCATCCACCATCTGGCCGGGTTTCTCGGAAATCCAGTCGAGCGGGTTATAGCAATGGCTATGGCCATCGGGATCCGCAGGGTTCCAAAGGTAGATCTGCTGGCCTTCCTTGGCGCGCCAGCCGCTGGTCAATTCATAGTTCTCCAGCTTGATATCATGCACGATGACAGACTGATCCCAGAACAGCAGGTTCGGAATCACGAAGCCGACACCCTTACCCGAGCCGGTAGGCGCGAAGAGCAGCACGTGCTGGTAATCGTCGGCGATAAGGTAATCCTTCTGACCCGTCACCCCAAGGATGATGCCGCGCTTCGCGCGTAGCTTGGCTTTTTTGATGTCCGACTCGGAGGCCCAGCGGGCATCGCCGTGGATAGTCTCTTTCTGGCGGAGGGGACGCCAGTCCATCAAAGGAGCGCGGAGGAAGAAGACGAGGACAAGGCCGGTGAGGAAGCCGACGATTGGTGGGCCGAAAAGGTAGATATAAAAATCCGTCGAGTGCAGCGCGACGCGGTTATCCCAGCAGTACTTGATGAAATCGTGATAATCCTTGCCGAAAAGGTTGAATGGCACCTGTACGATGCTGATGTCAACCTTGAAGAACATATTGTAAACAAGGTAATAATTGAGCACAAAGCCGATGTAGGTCGGAATCGTCGTGCAGACGCCGATGACAAGGCAGAACATCAATAATGATAAGAAACGGCTCATAGCGCGAAGTATAGCGTTAGCGTGTGTTTATGCAAGGCGCAAACTCGCCCACCCGAAGAGCTGGCTTTAAGTGCTCAAGCGTCGATTTCAGGTGGCTTGAAATAGATCTCGGAGACGAAACGCTTGCCCTTCTCGCCGCGCTTGAGCTGAATGATCACATCGATGACGTTCTCGACGTAATGCTTGATCTGCTCGCGGGTGATGCCGAGGCCAGCCTGCATGACCATCAGGATGAGCTGCTCGATGGCGAGGTCAGGCGAGTCGGCGTGGAGGGTAGAGACGGAACCGGGGTGACCGGTGTTCACTGCGCGCAGATAGCTGAAGGCTTCAGCGCCGCGCAACTCGCCCACAATGATGCGGTCTGGACGCAGACGCAGGCAGGCTTCGATAAGCTCCTGCGTGGTCACATTCGCGCGACCCTGCCCACCTTTGGAAGCCAAGAGATGCACACGGTTAGGAATCTGTTTGATGTCAATCTCGCGGGCATCTTCTGCGGTGATGATGCGTTCCGTGAGCGGAATCTCTTTCAGGGCGGCATTCAAGAAGGTCGTTTTACCCGTGGAGGTACCGCCGCTGATGATGATGTTCTTCTTGGAGCGCACCGCTTGTTTGATAAAGCCTTTGATGTCGCCGGCATCCAGCATTTCGCGCAGCTTGATGTCGATTTTGTCTTCTTCGTGACGGACGGCAGTGGCCTGGAATGCGCCGAGCGCTTCGTATTTATCGAGATCGAAATCGACGATCACTTGTTTACGGATGGACATGGCAATCGTGCCGACTTCGCATGCGGGCGGGAAGACGATCTGGATACGATAGCCATCTGGCAGTGACGCGGAAAGCAGAGGCGCTTCCTCGCTGATCTTCTGCGAGGTTGACTGGGCGATAAGGCGCGCCAAAGCTTTCAAGTGGTCGAGATCGAACTCAGGGATCTCGTCACGGTACATATCGCCGTATACTTCGATCCACAACTCTTTAGGGCGGTTGATCGAAATCTCGCTCACGCCGTCCTGCGCAAAGTAACGCTTGAGTGGGGCGAGATAGGTATCTAAGGCGGCTAAGCTACTCATGGCAATCCTTATTCAATCGACTGGAGAAGATTATTGGATGATCTTCAGCTGCTCCAGCACGGCGGGAGGCATGATCAGGTCGCGGTTGACGAAGACCTTGATGCGGGTGCCCTGATCCACTGTGATGGTGGGCTCCTGATCCAAAATATCCTTCAGGATTTGCTCCGTGGTGTCAGAGAAGTCGTTGATACCAGTAAGCACTGCTTGCGAACCAGCCGTACCGCTGCTGGTCGTCGTGCCATCCGACGTGTTGGTCGAGCTGGTACCGCCATCATCCAAGAGCTGGTCGCCTGCGACACCTAGTGCCACAGTCACGGAGCTGGTCAAGAAAGCTGCAGCGAACATCTCGAAATATTTGTTGTCGACATAGCCTGCTACACCCGCACGCCCGAGCTGGTCGATGCCGGGGGAGTCGATCTTGATGTCGATACCATCGGGACGGATGACGCGTGCCCAGATGACGTAGACGCGGGTCTGCCCGCCTTTGAGCGAGGAGTTATAGCTGCCGATGAGGCGTGAACCGCGAGGAATCAGCACCTGCCGACCGGATTCCGCATAGATGTCGCGGGATACGATGGCGCGGAGAGGTCCAGGAAGGTCCGTATTGATGGCGGTCTCAAGAATCGCGTCAATCACCTTACCTTGGGCGATGATGTAATTGATGTTGCCCATCACTGTAGCCTCGGCTTGAGATGCATCCGTGCTGGAGAGATATTCGCGGCTGAAGGCAAGATTAGGGTCACGACCTGCAAAGCCCGTCACGCCTTTGTTTGTGGTGCTGGCAGCGGGCGCGCTACGGCCACCGAATGCCATCATAGGCGATTTGCGACGCTCCAGCTCTTGTTGGTTCTTCGCTTGCTCGACTTTGGTAACCCCTACCGGAACGGGAGGAGGAGGAGGAGGAGGGGGAGTGCTTGCCAGAACTGGCGGAGCTGGCGGAGGTGGAATGGGAACGGAGGTCACAGGCGCGGGAGGGGCGCTTTGAGGGGACGCCACACTGGATGAGTTTGGTCTAATAGAGACATCTGCGGCCTGCTCGGCTGGCGCATTATCATCGCTGAAGAGGGCATACAAAAGGAAGCCGACAAACAGCACCGCGCCGCCGATGACGAAAAGGACACGTCCCGGATTCGCTGCAACACTGGAAGCGCCGGTATCCAGCTCTTGTTCATCCAGAGAATAGCTGTCCTGCGTAGAGCCGTAGCCGCCTGTATATTGCGGCATTTCCGAGCGATACGGATCCTGGGGGTTATCGGGGTTATTGGGGTTCTGATTGTCTGCCATATCCAGTAAACGTCCTGTTACGTTGCTTTGTCGCTAAAGATTAGTTAGCGCGGATTTGCTCATTATAGACGCATACGACGTCGTTACCCTGACGGATGGTGAAGCGACCGGAGGTGCCGCTGACCACATAGTAGCCGTTCTGCTGGCTCACCGATGCGGGAAGCTCTTTGCCGTCTGCGGTCACGTTCACGATGCTGGGGCTCACGCCAGCGGGGAACTGGAAGTAGGTGCTAGCGCCATCGTCGAAGATGCGCACAGGCGCGACGGAATCAGGCCCGGTATAGGTGTAGTTGAAGTTGAATTCGTTCTCTGCGGCAGGAACGATGGAGGAATGCTGCACGACCGCTTCCGGCGCGACGACAGGAGCGGGTTTATCCCAATCGGAATCAGGATAGTAGAAGCGTGCGACATAGACCAGACGGTCTTCGTTTCCAGCACTCAGAGCAGCTGAACGCAGGTCGAACTGATAGGAGCGGCGATCGGTCACCACGGTCAAGTTGGTGTGCGCTTCGTCCTGAAGGGTCTGGATGAAGAGGCGGCGGCCAGCAGGGATGATCTGCCACGCAACGCGGTCACCGACCGAAACGGTCTGGATCTCTTCGTTCTTCGCGAACTCGATGTTGGTCTGATACCCATATTGGGTAAGGATGGTGTAGACCTCGTTCTCGTTATAGACGAAGGTCTTGACGCGACTATCCGAGACAACCGGCTGAGAGACATCAGCGGCTGCAAGCGTTGGGCTGACCAGCAGAAGACCGGTCACTAAAGCAGGGAGAAACTTCATCGCGCACCTTTTATGTGTTTGCTTAAGATTCATATATTATTCATCCGTTTCTATCATTATGCCATCCCTTACCCATTTGCAAGCGTTGCTTGTCAAGCGAGACTGACAGGGCGTAGCCACGCGCCTTTGCGCAGGTTAGAGGTAGCTGTCCTGGTCGAGACGGTATTCGATGACCTGGAAGCTGAGGGGGTTGACCGCCATATCGTCCAGAGTCAGGTTCAGGTTGGAGAAGCGGAAGGAGATAAGCGCGATATAGTGCTTTTGCTCCGCAGCTCCTACCGTATTCTTTTTGCTTTCGTTGATGGTCAGGCGCACCTGAGCACGGTTGGCGTCGAGGAACTGTACGGACTTGATATCCACCTGACGCGTGCCTATAGCTCCAAGCTTCACATACAAACTGTCTTTGTTCGACGTGTTGATGACCTGCTCCCAATATGCACGATAAATGGCGCGGTCGCTGAGAAGGCGCACGGTGTTGCTGTTCACGTCGAGATCGACGGAGTCATAGCTTTCGCGCGCTTTGAGGAACTTGACGACGAAGTAACGGCGCAGGGACTCATCGGCGGAGATGCGATCGCGGCTGCTCTGGTCGATGATGGAGGTGTAACCGGATTTCTCGTCCACCTGAATCAGGAAGGGCATCACCGTTTTGGTAGGCAGGATGAGCAGGATGATGAAACCTGCGGCAAGAGCCAGCAACAGGCTGGATAAGGCGATGACCCCCAGGAAGTTACGCTGGGTGATGACCGCTTCGTAACGGTCCTTATACCAGTTCTTCGACTGCGTGGAAGATTCTTTGGGGGTATTGTCTGAAGATGCCACTGATGTTCTACCTTTGGGTAGTGGTTATGCCATTTTACTAATTGTGAATACAGAATTCACTGTGAATTATCAATGATAAAATAAAGAGATGGGTGTGCGAAGAGCCTCAACTGCCGCGCTGATGGCGACGACCGCCTCCACCGCCCGGTCTGCCGCCACGGCGACCACGGCCATGGCCGCGACCCAAACGTCCCATATTATCATCGTCGAGAGGTTTGCCGGCATGGAAATAATCGCCGTCGAAGCGGTTGTAGGACGCGACATGTTGACCCATGGATGCATCATAGGATGATTTGAAGCCAAGATTCGCCTGATTGTGCAGCGAGCGGCTCAGCATGGTTCTCGCGCCAGTCGCCATGACGGGGCCGACACTCATCACGCGACGGGCGCGGTTGTTCAGCAATGCGCCGCCCCCTGCTGCCAATCCTCTCGCTTCGGCACCCACGTGGCGGCGCAGGAAGCCCTTGTCCATATTAGCTGCCAGATGCGCTTTGCGGGCAGAACCTGCGACAGAGAAGGTGTTTTTCCTGTGCTGCCCATAATAATCCTTATAGGTGTCCCAACCCTCGTTCTTGACCATCTCGAAGGTCGCGTCATCCTGTACACCGGGCATGTTCCTC
>VGDC01000024.1 GCA_016869895.1 Alphaproteobacteria bacterium | reverse complement strand
CTGACGGGCGTGGATATCAGCGCTTATGGGGCGGATTTGCCCGGTCAGCCGACACTTGGCCAGATGACGCGCCGCTTGCTGGCGGCTATCCCCGAAATCAAGCGTCTGCGCATTTCCTCTATCGATGCCATCGAAGTGGATGACGATCTGTTCCGCGTCATAGCCGAAGACTCGCGCCTGATGCCGCACATGCACCTGAGTTTGCAAGCGGGTGACAATATGATTTTGAAACGCATGAAACGCCGCCATCTGCGCGAGGATGCGTTGAAGCTCATCGCGCGGCTGAGGGAGGCGCGGCCGGATATGGTGCTGGGGGCGGATTTCATCACCGGATTCCCTACAGAAACCGAAGAGATGTTCCAAAATACCCTGCGGTTGGTGGAGGAGGGGGATATCACCTATCTTCACGTTTTCCCCTATTCAGAGCGCGAAGGGACACCCGCCGCGCGGATGCCATCAGTGGAAAAAGCCGTTCGCAAGGAACGCGCGGGGCGGCTGCGTGCGCTGGGTGAAGCGCAGGTGTCCCGCTTCCTGCAAGGGCAGGTGGGGCGTGAGTATGAAGTGTTGCTTGAGCAGAACGGCATGGGGCGCAATGAGTATTTCGCGCAGGTGCAGCTGGAATCCAACCAACCGGTCGGCAGCCTTGTGCGTGCCAGAACTACGGGGGTTATGGGTGATAAATTGATAGGAGTCATGGCAGCATGATGCGTTTCTTCAAGAAAAGCAAAACGGAAGACAAGGTAGAACAGCCGGAAGCGGTAATCGTTGAACCGGTTGTGGAAGACGCTCCCAAAATTCAGCCTGTTGAAAAGAAAAGCTGGGCAGCGCGCCTGAAAGATGGTCTGAGCCGTACTTCGGGGCAATTAAGCGAAGGCATCACCTCTATCTTCACCAAGCGCAAGCTGGATGATGATGCGTTGGAAGAACTGGAAGAGTTGCTCATCCGTGCGGATTTGGGCGCAAAGGTGGCATCGCGTATCGTCGCCGATTTCGCTAAGGGTAAGTTCGATAAGGAAATCAGCCCGGGCGATGTGAAAGAGGAATTGGCCAGCCGTGTGGCTGCTATCCTTGAGCCCGTAGCGAAGCAGGTGGACATCAGCCCCGCCCACAAACCCCATGTGATGCTGGTCGTCGGCGTGAACGGCAACGGCAAGACCACCACCATCGGCAAGATGGCCAATCTGCTCAAAAATGGCGGTTGGAAAGTGATGATGGCGGCGGGGGATACCTTCCGCGCCGCCGCAGTCGGCCAGTTACAGGTCTGGGGCGAGCGCGTGGGATGCGAAGTCGTCACCGGCGTGGAGAATGCAGACCCCGCTAGCGTCGTGTACCGCGCTTATGAAGAAGCGGTGGCGCAAGGTGTGGATATTCTGCTCGTCGATACGGCGGGCCGATTGCACAATAAACAGAACCTGATGGCGGAATTGCAGAAGATATTCAAGGTTTTGCAGAAGTTGAACCCAGACGCGCCGCATTCAGTGGTGCAGGTGCTAGATGCCACCACGGGGCAGAATGCTTTGGCGCAGGTGGAGGCTTTCAAATCTATGGCGCAAGTGAGCGGCTTGATTGTCACGAAACTGGATGGAACGGCCAAAGGCGGCGTGGTTGTGGCTTTGGCAGAGAAATTCAACTTGCCCATTCATGCCATCGGTGTGGGCGAGGGAATCGAAGACCTACGTGACTTCTCCGCTCATGATTTCGCACGCAATCTGCTCGGCTAAACCAAGTTTTCTAAAATTTTAACTAAAAACTAAGCTTTGTGATTCAAAATGAGTTCACAAAGCGGGAATTGTCGTGTCATAAAGAGAGGATTGTAAAAAATCTGTAATCTCTTTATGGTAACGTAATTAATAATCATTTCCGACACGTGGATTTCGTCCCTGTGTCGGTGTTGTCATACAAAAAGGTGGGCTGGTATGGCTGAAAGCGGACATCTTCAAGCGGATCCCCTGTTCCAGGGTTTGACGCGACCAGCAATGATCATGGGCGTGAGCTACATGTTCTTCGTGTTGAACTCCGTCATCAATCTCGTGATGTTCATCAACACCTCCGACTTCAAAATCCTTTTCCTTTGCGCGCCTCTGGTGCATGCGATTGGCTATCTCATATGCATGAAAGAGCCGCGCGCAATCGAACTGCTCATGATCAAATCCGCCAAAACATGGAAGCTTGCGCCTGTATCAAAGGTCCGCACCTACCATGGTTTCACCAACTCGTATGATTTATTCTGATGCTGAAAAAAGCCAAGTTCAATAAACGCAAGACGACTAAAGCGCATATTTCGGATTACGAAGTGCCGATGGCGCATTTCATCCCGTATTATTGCCATTGGGATAGCGAAACCATCATGACCAAGAAGAAAGAGATTCTTCAGGTCGTGAAAGTGGAAGGATTCTCGTTCGAGACGGCTGATGATGAAGACGTGGACATGAAGAAGATGGTCCGCAATTCGCTGTTCAAGTCAATGGCATCAGGTAACTTCGCTTTATATTTCCACACGATTCGCCGTCGCCAGAGCAAATTTCCCGGTGGCACCATGCCCCCCGGATTCGCGGATTATGTGAATAACCTGTGGTATCGCAAGCATCACTCGCGCAACTCCTTCGGTAACGACTTGTATGTGACCATCCTGCGTAAAGCGGATACCAAGGGCGCTGCGAAGCTTGAGCATTTCTCGAAAAAGCTGATGGATGCGGCGGATAAAGGAGCGCAGGAAGAGGGCATGAAGGAGGCTCACAAAGAGCTTCTTGAGGTCGTCAGCCGCGTGGTGACCAGTTTGCGTGATTATGCACCGCGCGTCCTGACTATTAATGAGACCGATGTCGGTGCATTCTCCGAGCCTTTGGAATTCCTCGGCGCTTTGGTGAATGGCGGCGCGACCCAGCCGATTCTGGTGCCGACGCTGGATGCATCGCATATTCTTCCCACCCGTCGCCTCTATTTCGGCAAGCGTGCCATCGAAATCCGTGGGCCGACAAATCGTCGTTATGCGGGCATCGTGACCATCCGCGAATATTCCGCAGCCACAGCGGCGGGGTTGCTTGATGCGTTCTTGCAGCTGCCTTTTGAATTCATCATTTCCCAATCCTATCTGTTCCAGAACCGCCAGACGAACATCGAATCGATGCAGCGTCAGCAACGTAAGTTGATTCAATCCGAGGACGTTGCGGTTTCGCAGGTGGCGGAAATCAGCGAAGCGCTGGACATGACCATGTCCGGCCATGTGGCTTTTGGCGCGCATCATTTGACGGTGCTGTGCATCGATGATTCGATGGGTGGCCTTGAGGACACGATTTCACAGGCGATTTCCGAACTGGTGAACGTGGGCATCAACCCTGTCCGCGAGAAATTGTTCATGGAGGCGGCTTATTGGGCGCAGCTGCCGGGTAATATGGATTACATCGGTCGCGGCTCGATGATCAACACGATGAACCTTGCCGGGTTCTCTTCGATGCATAACTATCCGGTGGGGCGCATCCGCAACAACCACTGGGGCGATGCGATCACGGTATTCGATACCAGCTCAGGCACACCGTATTTCTTCAATTTCCATCTGCGTGATGTGGGGCACACTACCATCATCGGTCCTACCGGTGCGGGTAAGACGGTGCTCATGAACTTCCTCTGCGTGCAAGCGCAGAAGAGCCGCTGCCGCATGTTCTATTTCGATAAGGACCGCGGTGCGGACATCTTCATCCGCGCGTTGAACGGCCAGTATCACATCATCGAACCGGGCGAGCATTGCCATTTCAATCCGTTGCAGTTGCCGGATACTATGGAGAACCGTACATTCCTTGGGGAGTGGCTGAAGTCACTCGTCACGGTAAACGGCGAAATCTTCACGGCGGATGACCAGTTGCTGGTGAACGAAGCCATCACCGGTAACTACAAACTGGCCAAGCAAGACCGCATCCTGCGCAACATCGCACCGTTCTTGGGTCTTGAAGGTCCGGGTTCTATGGCTGGTCGTCTGCGCATGTGGCACAGCGGTGGCCGTTATGCGGGTCTGTTCGACAACTATGAGGATGGCGTCGATTTCACCACATCCAATACCTTCGGTTTCGAGATGGGCAAGGTTCTGGCGGATAAGAACAGCCTCGTGCCGGTGTTACTCTATCTTTTCCATCAAATTCAGATGGCGTTGGATGGCACGCCGACCATCATCGTACTCGACGAGGCATGGGCACTTATCGACAATCCCTTCTTCGCCAGCCGCATCAAAGACTGGTTGAAAACCTTGCGTAAACTCAATGCGATGGTCGTATTTGCTACGCAGTCGGTTGAAGATGCCACGGGGTCTGACATCAGTGACACGCTGATTCAGCAGACGGCTACCCAGATATTCCTGCCGAACCCCAAGGCGACCGATAGCTATAAGAACGCGTTCATGATCAGCGACCGCGAATATAACCTCCTCAAGACCACCGATCCCGGAAGCCGATTCTTCTTGGTGAAGCAGGGGAAGGACGTGGTTGTCGCGCGTATCGACCTTTCGGGTATGGGCGATGTGGTCAGCGTGCTCTCCGGCAATGCGAGAACTGTGCGTTTGCTGGATAGGATTCTGGAAGAATTGGGCACGAATGACGCGGATAAGTGGCTGCCAGTCTATATGGAACGTGTGAAACGCATGGAAGAGGATGATGCCGCTGCTAACAAGAAGAACGCATAAAGGCTGGTTATTCAGTCTCATGATGGTTGCCGTGGTGTTCTGCGGCAGCCTTTTTGCGTCTTCGGCGGCAAACGCAACCGCTTGGCAGACTGCGCCCGATGTCGAGGTGGTGCAGGGCAATAAATTCTGCCCAGAACGTGACGATGGACTAGCGGGGCGTGTGGTTTCCTGTGTGCAGGAAATCGTGATTCAGGCGGCGGAGAACTTCCTCGCGAGCTTCATGGCCTTCTATCAGCCGATCGTGCTGGCGAGCATGATTCTGGCGGTGACCCTTTATGGTGCGGTCTATTTGAGCGGCAATGTGCGCCGTCCTGCGGCGGATACCATCCTTCTCGTGCTGAAAATCGGCGCGGTGATGTTCTTCACTTTCCAATTCGGCGGGATGACGCGCAGCGTCTTCGACATCATGGAAGGCTTGGTAGGCATCGTCAGTAATTATTCGCTCACGAGCCCCGGTGTGAGCCTTTGCAGCGAAACGAACGCGCTGCCATTCACCATTTCCCCCCGTGCGAACCCGACCGCATGGGATAAAATCGATTGTATGATCATCACCTTGTTCGGCATCGGCTTGACCACCACGGTCGCCGCCGGTTTGATCGTGCTATTGGGCAGCATCATCTTCAGCGGTGGTATCGGCGTCATCATCCTTCTGATGGCTCTGATGTTCCTGCTGACGCTTCTGGTGTCCATTGTGCGTGCCATCAAGGTCTATCTTCAGGCGGTCGTCACCGTGGCGTTTCTGATATGTGTGTCGCCGCTGACACTGCCTTGCATGCTCTTCTCACAGACCCGCGAAATCTTCAAGCACTGGCTGCACCAGTTCACTGCCCACATGCTGATTCCGGTGTTCATCGTCGCTTATCTTTCCATGATCGTGGCGGCGGTGGATGCCATCATCTTCCGTGGCGAAAGCTCCCTTTACTATGCGATTGCACGCGAGCCTTCCCAGCAACCCAATTTCGACTTCGGCAGATGGATTCGCAATGGCGAGGATGGCTTAGGGAATTATGTGGGCGAGGATATTCCCGGTACCGCGGCTATCGGCCTTTTGGGATACATCGAAACCTGCACGAACGGAACCGCCGAAGAAAAAGCGGCCATAGACCTTTGTGAGCTTGATCCCGCGCAATTAGCTGCGATGCAGCGCTGTGCCGTCAACCCATGGGTTGCGGATGCGGATGGCGTGGATATGCCGGATATCGATACGGATGCGGGCGAAACCTGCGAAGATATTCCGGCGAAAATGGATAACAAAGGGAGCTATTACTACGGCTTCCTGACTAATAAGGAAATGTTCGCTTACTCGATCACCCCAGGTGCAGAAACGGACGAGCAGAAACGTGAAGCTGACCAAGGTTGCGGTTGGAACCCCATTTGCGGCCTTGGCAAACTGGTCGGAGCGGTCTGGGAGGTTGGCACATGGATTGTCGGCCAGATTTCCCGTGTGGTCGGCGCGGTGGTCAATGCCATCGGAACGGTCATCAAAGCGGTGGCATGGGCGCTTTCGGCACCTTGCCGCGTCTTCTCCGGTGTTGCGGGTGATATCTGTAACTTCGCCACAGGCTCTACCGCGCTGAGTTTCGTGGGCGATGTGGTGCATGCATCCGGTAACGTGGTGAACTTCGGTAGCCGTGTGCTGCTGGATGGCTTCATGTCGGCACTGGGGCTGGAGCGTATCGACGGCTTCTTCGATGTACAGGTCTTGGATTTGCAGAAGGTCGCTTCTTATCGTTGCCATATGGATGGCGGCCCTTCGGATCCTTCGGACTTGGCTTATCTCGATTGCCCGGGCGTGGGGGATATGCTGATCGAATTCATCTATATCATCATCACGGCTGCTGTCGTCATGTTCCTCATGCTGAAATGGCTGCCGTATATTCCCGTTCTTGCGCATGCGCTGACTGCGGATGATGGTTCTTCTGCCTATATCTCGCCGCACACACCGGGTGAGAACATGCTCTCGAACCAGCTGCACAAGGCTGCGAGTAGTGTCGCGAAGAACCCCACCATCAAGATCAAGCGTAGAGGAGGGGGCGAGTGATGGGAAACCCCTTCGGTAAAATGACGTCGAATATCTGGAAAGCCGCGATTCTGCATGCGTTGCTCTGCGTGTTTATGCTGTTGCCGTTGGGCGAGGCGTGGGCAACCAATCAAAGCCTGTTGAATGATTTCCCGAACTACAGGAATTATGAAGACAGAAAGGCTGGAAGATGGGAAGGGGGGGCCAGTTTCGAAGGAACAGATGTCCATCCGTTCATGTTCATCCCCGGTTTCCATTCTCCTGGCAATCCCATCATGCAGGTCGGCGGCAAGACGGTTCGCGAACTTGATCCTGATACCGGCATCACCCGTAACGTCGCGTTCTCGGCGATATGCTCCGATGGCGTGTTCATCGAACGTATCGTGCGCTGCGTGCAGGCCATCATCCTTGAATCGGTCGAAACCTTCCTGACCAGCTTCCGCACGAGTTTGCAAGCTTTCGTGCTGGGCTGCATCATCCTCGCGGTGACCTTCTTCGGTATGAGTATCCTTTTAGGAACCTGCCGCAATCCCGGCCCGGAATCTTTCACCTTGCTCCTGAAAATCGGCGGGGTGCTGCTGTTCACGGGCATCGCGGAGACGATGCTGCTCAATGTCTTCGGCATCATGGAGACGCTCGCGGGGATCGCGTCGTCTTATTTGACCAGTGATGGTATGACGTATCAGGATTTGAGCGGCGCGCAGGTGACGGTCGATGGATTCATCACCAGTTGTGGTGCGGATAGCGCGCAATTCGGATCGAACATCTGGGGTAAGATCGATTGTATCATGGCGCGCCTGTTCTTAGGTGACGAAGGCACCGGTCTGAAGGTCGGATTGCTGTGGACCATCGGTGCTGCACTGTTCTGGACGAGCTTCATCGGTCCATTCGTGTTCCTCGTGCTGCTGATGGTGATGTTGATGCTGTCGCTGCTGGTCATGCGCTGCGTCTTCACCTTCCTTGCGACCTATGCGATGCTGGGCTTGCTCGTCATCATCTCGCCCCTCATCATCCCGCTTGTACTGTTCAACACGGCGCGCACCTATTTCGATTCGTGGCTGCGTCTGGTCATCGGCACGATTATCCAGCCGATGGTGCTGTTCAGCTTCATGGTCTTCGCCTTCGCGGTGATGGACACGTTGTTCTTCCAAGACAACGAGCATTCTTTGACGGCTATCCTCGGCGTAGGCTGGGAAGAGCCGAAATGGGGTCCTGTGCTGCCTGTGGAATTCCAAGAGGAGTTGTTGGAGCGTTATCAGGAGGAGAATCCTGCGCAAGGACCGGGCACGCCGGGCTATAACGCCTTCGAAAGAACCATCTCCCGCCCGATGGACGTAGTGGCTATTGGTAACGTGCGTCTCGTGAAAGAGCCGCTTCTGAATATCCACATGCGCCCCCTGTCAGAAGAAGGCTCTGGTGTTCCGGTTATCGGCGGCCTTGTCGATGAGGCTGGCGAAGTGGTGAATGATGTGGTCGATTTTGGCTTCGGCAAGATTCAGGAGTTGATTTGCCCCTTCGATGTGATTCGTCTTGAGTCGAATGTGGATCATACCGGCACGCTGGTCTACGACCTGATGAAGTTCTTCCTCTTCTCGCTCTTCCTCATGTATCTGATGAAGAATTTCGCCGAGAGGATTCCGCAGCTGGTCAGCGACATCTCCCAATCCAGAATGCAGATGCTCGGTCAATACCTGCCTGTCGAGCGTCAGGTTCGCGGGGTCATCAGCGGGACGCGCCATGCGGTGAAAGAAGGCGTCGTCGGCGCGGCCAAGGGCTTCCTTTCCGGCGGCAAGAAGGGCGCGATCGTCGGCGCTGCGCAGGGCGTGGTGAAGGGCGTCCAGTCCGGCTACGAGAAAGGCTCCGGCCAGAAACTCAGCCGTTATAATCCGATCAGGAACGTCAACGACGCGCTCGGTTCGTTCGATGCGGGCAAGGATAGTTTCAGCGCAGGCTTCGAGAAAGCCGCAGGCAAAAAGGCCGGCGCGATGGCAAAAGGTGGTGCGGCGAAGCTGCTGACCAAACTGAAGTAGGTATGAAGATGATGGGTATGGACAGTAAAAAACTGGGGAAAATGCATATGTTCGGCAAATTCTTATGCATATTGGCGGTGACGATTGGCCTTTCCGCCACGACCGTTCTTCCGGCTTATGCGTCATCCGGCGTTGCGGGCGGCCCACGCGCGACCAACCCGAATCCACCTGAACAGCCCATTTCACCTGAGGCAGGGGAAGGGCGTCCCGCGACCTATGACTTCGGCACCGGCAGGCAGATGCTGTATTGGCGTCAGGTGATGCTCGACATCGCGGATAAAATCAACAAGAAGACCGGCAACTCGGCGTCCATCGACAATATCGAACGCATGTGGACGCTGATTCAGGAAGAGAATATCACCTTCACGAACAGCGAAGCCAAGCTTCTTTGCTTGATGGTCGCCGATGAAGACGAGATTCCCGACGATGACGTCATCTCCAACTGGCCTACCCCATCCTGGCCGAAGTGCGGCAACGTGCTGGAGACCATGTTCGGCGACGATATCTATGCCTATCTCAGCGCCAACCGCAACGACCAGTACCGCCTTGACGTGTTCCGCGCCCTCATCAACGGCATGGGCATGCGCACCTCGACCATTCAGGCGACCATCAACAAGAACATAGAAGAAGACGGCGTGGGTCAGCCAGTGAATCTTGAGGGCAACCCTTACTTCGTGCATGGTGAGGAATGCTACAACTCCGAGAATAACATTCCTGCGGTGCAAATCACCACCTGTGGTGTGTTGTGTACGGTCTCCACCATCATCATCGGTCTGCTGAATGCCGCGTCGCAAGCCATTGTGACCGCGACGGTCGCTAATCCGACCTTCACGGGTGCGGTGCAGGCGGCGATGGCGCTCTATGTGACCATCTGGGGGGCAATGGTTGTGCTGGGGCTCTCCCAGATCGTCCTTGGTGAAGCACTCATCCGCGTGGCGAAGCTGGGTATTGTTGCGATGCTCATCACCAGTGAGAGCGTGATGGTCTTCTTCAACATGATTCGATGCTTCTTCATCGAAGGCATGACTTATCTGATAAATGCCGTGCTCTTGGTCGGCCTTGAAGCTGTGCAAACGCTTGGAATGCCGCCGAACATGGCGGTCTCCACGGCGCTTAGCGCACCAGATGCGGCGAATATCTGCTCCGCATCCCTCGCTGCTTCGACCAACGGGCAGGGCGGGCCGCTCATCGTGCTTGAAGCCCTGCTGCTGCAGGTCTTCTCCGGGCATATGGCACTGACGATGCTGACGCTGTTCCTTTCCAGCGTGGAAGGGTTCATTCTGGTGCTGTTCCTGTTCTATGGCATCGTGATGTTCGTCTTGGCCATCATCACCGCGGTGACGATTTACCTCACGTCATTGATAGCGCTCTATCTCTTGCTGTCGATGATGCCGTTGTTCATCGCTTTCATCCTTTTCGAACGAACGAAAGACCTGTTCCGAGGGTGGATATCGCAGTTGACGGCGAATGCGCTGGGGCCGGTCTTCCTCTTCGCCTATATCTCGCTGTTCGTGGTCATCATCGAAGCTGCGCTCGCGCAGATTCTGGATACCGAGATATGCTGGCGTAAGTGGCTGACGATCGCTTGGGTGTTCGACATCTATAAATACCAGTATGTCGATATGGTCACGCGTGAATCCATGGTTAACGTCCTGCCGTTCGGCTTCTTCGAGGTGCTCATCTTCATTATCCTTGTCTTGGTGATGAAAGAATTCGAGGGCAGCGTGAAGAACATAGCCGATAACATCGCGGGCGGCCTCTCGGCAGGCACGGGTATCCGTGGCTGGTTCACCGAACAAGGCGCTAAGATTCGCGGTAAAGCGATGAAAGCGACCGGTGCCGCATTCGGTGGAGCTGCGAAGAAGTTCCAGCGAGGGCAGGTCGACCGTGCCCATGGCGCAGCCTTGGAGATGAACAAGGATATGGATAGCAGCGTTCGCAGCAATATGAAGGACTTCCAGCACGGAAGCGACCTTCAGAAGCGTATGTACCGTAAACATGCGCAGGCTGGAACGCTGGATCAGTTGCAACGTCGAATGGAGCGTAACTACGCCGCCAAGAAAGGGCTGAATGGCAGACCGCGGAAATAACAGGGCGCATGTCATTTCCGTTTGACCGGATAGCTATTATTCTGTAACACAAAAGAGTGTTGTTTTTACGCTCTTTAAGTAAGGATGTTTTTATGCTTCGTATCACTTTGCTGATTCTTTCCCTCCTCGCCATCTCCGCTTGCGCCGAGAAACGCGAAGACCTGCGCAGCCCATGCGTCGGTGCTGAGGACAGCCCATGCGGCCCACGCCGTGACGTGAACGCGTGGTGGATGGCTTAATCGCTTTCACCAGAGAATAAAAAAGGGGATGCGAAAGCATCCCCTTTTTCTTTGGGCGGAATCTGCGTTCAGCGTTGATAGCGGCTGAAATTCTGGCGAATCTGCTTGTCTGCTTCCTGATTGAATAGGGTCATCAGCTTGTTGACCAACGAGTGGTAGATCTTCGATTTCTCGGCATCGCTGGATTTTTCGGGCACGGTGTTGTTCGCGCTCACATTCACGGTGAAATTCGCCGTGCTCAGGCCATCGGGCCCTGTGCCTTCAAGGGAGACGACGACGGAGAGGGTCGCATCCCAGCGTTCAGCCTGATCGCGGGTGAAGTATCCCTCGACGCCGTCTTTCTTCTGCAGCGGGGATGAGCGGAAATTGGCGTCTTTGATGGCGAGTCTGGCGGTGCCTCGGCTGCCAGCGGCGACGATGCGGTTGTCGAACCATGTCTCAAGCTCGGTTTCCAGCGAGGTGTTGTATTTCGCCGCGAGTTCCTGTGTCAGGCTGTTCGGGCTGTTTTCATTCACCACGCCTTTTTGCAGCACATCCAAGGAATAGGGCTGGGCGTTGCTGTAGTTCAA
>VGDC01000023.1 GCA_016869895.1 Alphaproteobacteria bacterium | reverse complement strand
AAGCTGAAGGAGCTGCGGAATCTCACCCATGACAATGCCGAACAGCAAACACGCCTTGTGCGCTTGGAAGAAGTCATCGAAGATAAAATCGATTACATGGCGCATTCGCTGCACATCGCGCATACAGAGAATCTGAATGCCGCCAAGCATTTCATCAGCGACGCGCGGGGGCGCGAGCAGATGGAAACCATCCGCGCACTCGTCGAGGAACTGAAAGCCGCCGAGACCGAGCTGTTACGAGTGCGCACCGAGAAGGATAGCAGCACCGACCAGCTGAACATGTGGATCATCCTGTCGCTTCTGGCGCTGCTGTTCCTGCTGGTCTACATGTTCATCACGCGGATGCGCAAAGAATTACTACGCCGCGCAGAGGTGGAACTCGCACTGCGCGACCAGACCACCTTCCAACGCACCATCCTCGACAACACCCTTTATACCATCATCGCCTGTGCGCCGGATGGCACCATCGAGGCATTCAACCCCGCCGCCGAGAAGATGCTGGGATATAAAGCCGAAGAAGTCATCGGCAAGCACTCGCCCGCTCTCTTCCATGACAAAACGGAGATGGAGGTTTACGCGCGGAACTTGGAGGAGGAATTGGGGGAGCCGGTCAATCCCGCATCATTGGATGTATTCACCAAACGCGCGGTGGCTTACGGCTCGGACGAGCGGGAATGGGCGTATATCACCAAAGGCGGCGAGCGGCTGACAGTGCTGGTGAGCGTGTCCGTCAGACGGGATGATGCAGGCAATATCGTCGGGTTCATCGGCATCGCCAAGGACATCACCGAGCGAAAGTCCGTCGAGCGGATGAAGAACGAGTTCATCTCCACCGTCAGCCATGAATTGCGCACGCCGTTGACTTCCATCCGCGGTGCGCTGGGGCTGGTGCTGGGGGATATGGACGAAGACCTGACGGAAGACGTCCGCCCCCTGCTGCAGATGGCGCATAACAACAGCGAACGCCTGACGCGTCTCATCAACAACATCCTCGACATCGAGAAAATGGAATCGGGCGGCATCGTCTTCGAGAATAAAGCGATTCGTATCGATACCCTGCTGGCGGAAGCGGTGCGCGAGAACACCTCTTTCGCGCAGGAGCTCGGCGTGCATCTGGTGATCCACAACCATGTGGGCGATGCGACGGTGCTGGGCGATAAGGACAGGCTGTTGCAGGTCATCGCCAACCTGCTCTCCAACGCCATCAAATTCTCCCATCAGGACGGTACCGTGCAGCTGCGCGCCACCCGCGAGAAAACTGGCATCCGCATCTCCGTATTCGATAACGGCCCCGGCGTGCCGCAGGATTTCCAAAAGCGCATCTTCGAGAAATTCGCACAGGCCGACAGTTCCGATTCCCGCCAGAAAGGCGGTACGGGATTGGGGCTCAGCATCACCAAATCCATCGTCGAGAGCATGGACGGGGAATTGGGTTTCCTGTCCATCCCCGGAGAGACGGAATTCCACTTCACACTGCCGGAACTCATGCAACCTGCCTTCTCGCAGATGTCACGGATGCAAAGCGACCGGAAGAAAGTGCTCATCTGCGAGGACGACCACAGCGTGGCAGAACTGCTGCGCCTGCTGATGGAGAAGGAGGGTTTTTCCTGCACCGTCACCCATACCGCCCGCGATGCGCGGAAGATGTTGTCACAGCATGAGTTCGACGCGCTGACCCTTGACTTGGGGTTGCCGGACGAGGACGGGCTTTCCTTCATCCGCGAACTGCGCGAGCAGGAGAACAACATCCCCATCATCGTCATCTCGGCCAAGGCGGAGGACGGCGAAAAGACCATGAGCGGCGAGGCCTTCGGGGTGCTCGACTGGATGACCAAACCCGTGGACGCGGACAAGCTGCGTCAGGTGATGGGCATCGTCGGCGGCAGTTCGGAGACGTCTTCCATCCTCTACATCGAAGATGATACGGATATCGTCGACATCATCGCCATGTCGCTGCGCAAAGTCGCCAATGTGACCCATGCGCCGACGCTGGCGGAAGCACGATACCAGCTACACACCAACAATTTCGACCTCGCCATCCTCGACATCCAGATGCCGGACGGCAACGGCCTGAGCCTGCTTCCCCAGCTGAACGAACATGTGCCGCCGATTCCGGTGGTCATCCTTTCCGTGGAGGAGACCTCGCGCGAGGTGCAAAGCAAGGTGCTCGCATCGATGGTGAAATCCGTCGTGACCGAAGAAAGAATCATCCAAACCATCAAGAAACTCGTGATTAAAAGGGAACAGACATGACAGAACTCGTAAGTATCCTCTATGTGGAGGACGACCCCGATATTCAGGCCATGACCAAGCTGACGCTCAAGCGGCGCGGCGGTTTCGACGTGCGCACAGCAGACTCCGGCAATGCCGCACTGAAGGAGCTGAAAAAAAATCCCCCCCAATTACTCATGCTTGATGTTATGATGCCAGGAATGGATGGCCCAGCGACGCTGCGTGCCATCCGCGAACTACCCGAAGGCGGCAGCATCCCTGCCATCTTCATCACCGCCAAGGTACAGAAGCATGAAGTCGCCGCCTATGAGGCGATGGGGTGCATCGGGGTCATCAGCAAGCCCTTCGATGCGATGACGCTGACCGATACCATCCAAGAGATGTGGAAGAAGCATCTTGAGGGGAACAGCACGAAAGACGAAAGAGCATCCTGATGAGTGATGACCACCTGCTATTCGACGAAGAAACGATCGCGCTGCAGAAGACGTATCTGAAGCGTCTCAGCGGCTATATCGCCGATATTCGCCGTTTGCAGGAACTGCTCAGCCGCGACATCATCTCCATCATCGATCTGCAGAAACTCTACCGCCTCACCCATAACTACATCGGCTCCGGCGCGACCTTCGGTTTTCCCGAAATCAGCCGCACCGCGCGGGAATTCCACGAAGCCATCAACCAGCTCATCCACGCCGATTCCGACGCGACCAATATCATCGCGGAGAAGAACAGCGTCATTGAGACGAGCCAAGCCTTCATTCAGGCGTGGAGCGACGCGAAGGACATCCACGAAGCTGCGAAAGGCGTTGTGGAAGCGCCGAAGATCTCCGTGAAGGATACTCGCAGCGAGCGATTCGTGTTCCTCATCGCCACGCCCACGGAATCGACGGACGAGCTGGCGCAGAAGCTGCGCGCGGATGGCGCGAATGTGGTGCAGACCACGATTTCCAATTACCTGAAAGAACGCAAGACCGCTGCCCATGTGGCGGTGCTGTTCAGCGCGCTGGGTGAAAAGGAACTACCTGCGTTGCAAGCCGTGAAGAGCGATGACGGCACGGTGTCACTTATCGTCGTGTGCCCGCAGGATAATTTCACCACGCGCCTCGAAGCCTTGCGGCTGGGCGCGAAAGCGTTCCTTGCCCCGCAGGACAAGAAAACTCTTCTGGCGAAAATCGCAGAATTGTCGAAAGCGAAATCCGAGGTCACGGAACAACCACGCATCCTCATCGTCGATGAAGACGGCATGTTCGCGCAGTTCTATTGTGCGACCCTCAACACCGCAGGCATGCAGCCCGTGCTGACCTCAAGCGCGAAAGAGGCGTATCGCCTGCTGGGAGAAGAGACCTTCCATGCCATCATCGTCAATGCCTCTCTGCCGGAATGCAGCGGCGAGGAATTGACCGCGCTCATCCGCCAGAATCCACGCCATCAGGCCACCCCCATCATCCAGCTGATGGATGCGAAAGAGCAGCCTTCACGGGATTATCTCATCAAGCCGTTCTCGCCGAACCATCTGCTGGCTTCGGTGCAGAAGGTCTTGCGGAAGTAATAACCCCACCCATTCACATCGGCTGCGTGTGGCGGTGGAGCAGCTCTTCCAGCGCTTGTAGCTCGAAGGGTTTGGTGATGTAATCATCCATCCCCGCATCCAGACAACGCTGTTTATCGCCGGGCATGGCATGGGCGGTCATCCCGACGATACGGTTAGGCAGACTTCCCGTTTCGGCTTCATGTGCGCGGATGGCTGCCGTCGCCTCGAACCCGCTCATACCCGGCATCTGCACATCCATCAACACGAGGGCATAGTCGTGCTCACGGCATTTCTCGACCGCTTCTTTGCCCGTTTCCACATGTTCATAAGCAAAACCGAACTCCTCCAGCACCAAAGTCGCCACGAGGACGTTGGGCGCGTGATCCTCGACCAGAAGCACGCGCGGCGAAGATTTCTTCTCACGTTTCGGGCTAGCCGTCACCTGCACGGCCTGAAGCGTATCCTCGGCTTCGCATATCTCCAAGGGCAAGTGTATCGTGAAAGTCGAGCCTTTGCCGAGTTCACTGGTAAGCGAAATAGTGCCGCCCAAGGCCTCGACCAGATGTTTAGTGATGGCAAGGCCAAGTCCCGTTCCGCCGTATTTGCGGCTGGTGCTGGAATCGGCCTGCACGAATTTATCGAAGACGGAATCAATCTTCTCAGGGGCGATGCCGATGCCCGTATCGCTCACACGCACGAGCACATCCGCACGGTCACCGGAAGCGACGCATTCGGTTTTCACGCTCACCGTGCCTTCATGGGTGAATTTCAAAGCATTGCTGCACAGATTAAGTAGCACCTGCTTCAAGCGCGCCGCATCGCCCAAGAAATGCATGCCATCGACCGCCTGCGTATCCACAATGAATCGCAATCCGCTCTCTTCCGCTTTGAAGCGCAACATGCCCTGCACCTGCTCGATGGTGTGCGACAGGCTGAAAGGCGCGCGCTCCCAATCCACTGCACCCGCCTCAATCTTGCTGATGTCGAGTAGGTCATTGATGAGCAGCAGCAGCGAATTAGCGGAATCATGCAGGGTGGTGACCATCTTCATCTGCGGAGGCGTTAATGGCTGCAGCTTGAGGATATTCGACAGGCCGATGATGGCATTCATCGGCGTGCGGATCTCGTGACTCATATTCGCCAGAAACTCATCCTTGCGCTTGTCCGCCTGTTTCAATGCAGCGGCATAGCGTTGCGATTCCTCGAGCAGACGCGCATTCTCCTGCGTGGCGAGCAGCAGTTCATCACGCTGCTGGGCGACTTCCTGTCGTTGTTTATGAAGCTGGAAGAAGACATCGGCCTTGCTGCGCATGATGTCCGTATCGATGGGTTTTTGCAGGAAATCCACCGCGCCCGCCTCATAGCCACGGAAGCGGCGCTGGCGGTCGGCATTGCCCGCCGTCAGGAAAATGATGGGCACGTTGCGCGTGCGTTCCATGCCGCGCATCATCTCCGCCAGTTCGAAACCGTCCATCTCCGGCATCATGACATCGAGCAGCACGAGCGCGAAATCGTATTTAAGCAGCAACTCCAGCGCATCCACACCGGAGCGCGCCTTCATGCACACCAGACCTTCGCGCTTGAGCAAGGCTTCCAGCGATAGGAGGTTCTCCTCCAAATCATCCACCAGCAGAAAATACACCGGTTCTTTCATATCCTCATGCCCCTTTGTATTCTTTTAATCGGTGAGCGATTTGGCTCAACTCCATGGATTTAGCGGTCGGATTCCGCTTCAAGGCTGCCTCCGGCATGAGCGAGGCATAAGCAGTGGCGGGCGTCTGCACCCACCCCTCCCCGCCAACGGCAAGGATAGCAGCAAGACCCGCTGCGCCATCTTCATTCGCACCGCTCAGCACGATGCCCAGCAAACCTTCGCCGTACGCATCCGCCGCAGTCTCGAACAGCACATCGATCGAGGGGCGGGAATAGAGCACCGGCTCTTCGGAAGAGAGGGAAAGATGCCCATCCTTCTCAGCCAGCAAATGGTAATCCGAAGGGGCGAAATAAATCGTCCCCGCCTCAAGCGGCTCTGTATCCTCCGCTTCCTTGACATGCATCGCGCATCTATCGTCGAACAGTCCGGCGAGGATGCTTTTCCTGTCCGGCGGCAGATGCACGACCACTATAACGGGTAGCGGAAAATCGGCAGGCAACTGCGGCAGAATGGCCGAGAGGGATTCCACCGCACCTGCGGATGTGCCGATGACGATGGCTTTCAGCTGTCCGCCCATCACCGTTCACCCCGCTTCTGATAAATCCGGTCTTCATAGCAGAAGTCCTGAAAACTATCGGAATGCTCGGAGAAGCGTAGGCTCTCCTTGGAGCCCAACCCAAGGAATCCGTTCCTGCTCAGCGATTCTTTGAAGAGGTAAAGCGCGCGGTCCTGGAATTCACGGTCGAAATATATCAGCACATTACGGCAGGAGATGAGCTGCACTTCCGCGAAGACCGAATCCGTCACCAAGCTATGGTCGGAAAACACCGTGCGTTTACGCAGGCTTTTATCGAAAGAAACGGCGTTATATGCAGCGCTGTAGTAATCCGAAAGGGAGGTCTTGCCTCCGGCCTTCTGGTAATTCTGGGAAAACAGCTGAACCCTGTCGAGGTCGTACACTCCTGCTTCGGCTTTTCTCAATGCATCCTGATTGATGTCGGTCGCATAGAAGATCGTGCGTTCCTCCAGACCTTCCTCGCGGAAGAGAATCGCCAGCGAGTGCAACTCCTCACCCGCGCTGCACCCCGCCACCCAGACTTTCAAGGAAGGATAGGTGCGCAGATGGGGCAGCACCTTTTCCCGCAAGCTACGGAAGTAGGAAGGATCGCGAAACATCTCGCTCACCTGCACGGTGAGGTAGGATAGCAGTTGTGGAATGGCAGATGGCGTATGCAGAATCAAATCCTGCAGCTGGGAGAACGTCTTGCAGTTGAAATGCTGGTTCGCCTGCAGCAAACGCCTTTTCAGCGAGGCTTCCGAATAGCCACGGAAATCGTAATGGTATTTCTGGAAAAGGGCTTCCAGAAACAGCTTCAATTCGATGTCGGTGGTGCTGTCGGTGCCAGTGGATGTCATCGCGGCATCCAGACACGCACGAGGGAAAGCAGCTTTTCCACATCCAACGGCTTGGCCATATAATCATTCGCGCCCGCATCAATGCAACGCTCCTGATCGTCGCGCATCGCTTTCGCCGTTAGGGTGATGATGGGCAGCTTCTTCCACTCCTTCCGCTTGCGGATTTCGCGGGTGGCGGTCAGACCGTCCATTTCCGGCATCATCACATCCATCAGAACGAGATCGATCTTCTCTTTCTTGTCCTGCAAAGTGCGCTCCAAAGCCTCCAAGGCTTCGAGACCGTTGCGCGCGATTTTGATGATGACACCCTGCGGCTCAAGAATGCTGGTGAGAGCATAGATGTTGCGGATGTCGTCCTCCACCACAAGAATATGGCGACCTTCCAGCACCGCGTCACGGTTGCGCGCGGTCTCAAGCATTTTCTGCTTCTCTGGAGGAAGCTCGGCGACCATCTGGTGCAGGAAGAGGGTCACCTCATCCAGCAGTCGCTCTGGCGACTTCGCACCTTTGATGATGATGGATTTGGAATAGCGGCGCAGGCGTTGCTCTTCGTCACCCGACAGTTCATGCCCGGTATAGACGATGACCGGCGGGAAGGAATAGGCATCACCCTCGCTCAAGGATTCGAGCAGCGTGTATCCCGACGCATCGGGCAAGGAAAGGTCGAGCACCATGCAATCGAAGGTCTCGTTTTTGAGCATCTCAAGGCATTCCGCTGCCGTGCCGACGCCGATGGTCTCCACATCGCGCGAACCGAGCAGCTGGCGCACGCTTTCCTGCTGCACCAAATCATCTTCCACGATCAACACGTGGCGGAGGCGCTGCGAGAAGTGGCTCTCAAGGCTTTGGAACGCTTCAACGAGTTCCTCGCGCTTGACGGGTTTAAGCATGTATCCCGCCGCGCCCAACGAATAGGCGGTCTGCGAATAATCCGCGCCGGAAACCACATGGACAGGGATGTGACGGGTATGAGGATCGCGCTTGAGGCGATCCAGCACCGACAGACCGGAGTTATCCGGAAGGCCGATGTCGAGCACGATAGCACTCGGCGCATATTGCTTGGCAGCGGCGATGCCTTCTTCCGCCGAACCCGCGATGATGCAATGCAGCCCCATCTCTTGCGCCAAGGCATAAAGGATGCGGGAGAAATTCTCATCATCCTCCACCACCAGAATCACGCGGCTATCACCCGTCAGCACATCGCGGTCATCTTGCACACGACGCACGCGCTTCACTGTCTTCTCCGGTTTCTTCACTGTGGATGAAGCGCGTGACTTGTTCTCCACAGGCGCGACCGCTACGGCAGACAGACGCTCCACCGCCGTGGGTTCATATTTGGTGTATTCTATCGGCAACACCACACTGAAGGTGCTGCCTTTGCCGGCCTTGCTGGACATTTCGATGCGCCCACCCAGCAGCTTCACCAATTCGCGGGAGATGGAAAGCCCCAGACCAGTGCCACCATAACGACGGCTGATCGTGCCATCCGCCTGACGGAAGGCTTCGAAAATCGCATCCTGCTGCTCTTCTGCGATGCCGATGCCGGTGTCTTTCACAGAAATGCGGATTTCTTCCTCGTCAGCTTTCTCCAGTTTTAAGGTCACGCTGCCTTTCGAGGTGAACTTGATGGCATTGGACAAGAGGTTCTTCAACACCTGTTCAAGACGGAGACGGTCGGTCTCGATGGTTTTCGGGCAGTTCTTGCCGAAGACAACCTCGAAAGCGAGTTTTTTCTGCTCTGCCACAGGACCGATGGAGGCGGACAACTCATCCGCCATGCGCTGGAGATGCAGCTTCTCGGCGACGATTTCCATATGCCCCGCTTCGATCTTCGACAGATCAAGGATGTCGTTGATGAGGGTCAGGAGGTCGTTACCCGAAGATTCGATGGTGCGCGCGAATTTAACCTGCTCTTCGGTGAGGTTGCCTTTGGGGTTATCACCCAGCAGTTTCGCCAGAATCAGTGAGGAGTTGAGCGGGGTGCGCAGTTCATGGGACATATTGGCCAAGAAGTCGGATTTGTATTGGCTGGCGCGTTCGAGTTCCTCCGCCTTCTGCTCGACGATGATCTGCGATTCCTCTAGCGCATCGCGCTGCTTCTCCAAAATCTGCGCTTGCTCTTCCAGCTGGGCGTTCGTCTGTTCCAGCTCGGCCTGCTGTTGCTCAAGACGCGTCTGGGATTCCTTCAGGACACGGCTCTGCTCTTCCAGCTCTTCGTTATTAACACGCAATTCTTCGCTCTGGGATTGCAGCTCCTCCGCCTGACGCTGGGTCTCCTCCAGCAAATCCTGCAGGTGTCTACGATATTCCGCCGAGCGCACCGAAACGGCGATGTCGGGCGAAACGCGATCCAGAAGCTCCATCGCCAGCGGGGGAACAGGATTCAGGAAGCCCAGTTCCAGCACGGCATTGACCGCCCCTTCATTATTCGCAGGCAAGATGAGCAGGTGTCGGGGGCTGCTGCTTCCCAAAGAAGAGGAGATGGTGAGATAACCTTCCGGCACGTCATCCACCCGCAAAACACGGCCTTCCTTCGCCGCCTGCCCCAGCAGGTTCTCGCCGAAACGGAAGCGCTCAAGGGTCGTGGATTCTGCGGGCAAACCATGGGTGGCGACGCGCACGAATCCATCCCCTTCACGGGCGAAGAACGCCCCCACATGGGCACCGAAATATTGCGCGAAATAATGCAGTATATGCTCGCCGAGCACTTTAAGTTGCGGATCTCCCAGCACGACCTTTGCGAATTCCGTCTGACCCGATTGCAGCCATGCTTCGCGGCGCGCTGCGGCATTTGCGCGGCGCACCAACCCAGCGATGATGACCGAAAGGATTACCCCCAAAAGGGCAGTGATGATGCCGCTCGTCACCGCTTTGTTATACGCGCTTAGGGATTCGTGCAATCTCTCGCTACGGATGTTAGCATCTTCCGCTTGCAGCAGGGAAATCTGCTCCCGCAACGAGTCCATGGTCGTTTTCCCACGGTCAGAGGCGATAAGTCGTTGTGCCGCCGCGAATCCATCCTCGCGCCGCACATTGATCGTCTGCTGCAATTCGGTCAGTTTGGCTTGCGCCAGCGATTCGATGGTATTAATCACCTCCAACCGCTGCTGATTTTTCGCATAGAGCTTGCGCAGTTGTTTCAGTTGATCGTCTACCTGAGGGACAGCGATGTTGAAGGGTTCGAGATATGTCTCGTTTCCGGTCAGCACAAAGCCGCGCTGGCTGGTTTCCGCGTCCTTCATGAGACCTAGCAGGTCAGCCAGCCCTTTTATCGAATCATGGGTGGCCGCGACCGCCTCCGCATTTCTGCGCATGGTCGTCACATTCGAGTGGAAGGCCGCTCCCACCGCAATGAAAAACAGCACCACCACGCTCAAAGCGAGTATGACGAAGGAATCACCCTGCCGTTTGGCAAGATGCGGAGAGGAATTCGGCATTGGGGTAATCCACGAAAAAGAGGCTTTGGCCTGACATCTATTCCAAAATGGAACAATTTAGCATTTTCTTGTTATAAGTATTCCATAAGGAAAGGGCAATTTATTTACATCACGGCACGAAACGCGCCAAATCTTCCAACTGATTAGCCTCGTTTGCCGGTTTGTCCCAGCGTATGCGGTTGATGCGCGGGAAACGCAGAGCATAGCCCGATTTATGCCGCGCAGAACGTTGCGCGGAATCGAACGCCACTTCGAAGACCATTTCCGGCGGCACTTCCCGCACAGGCCCGAAGCGGTTTAGCGTGTGGTTACGAATCCAGTTATCCAGCTTCTTCAGCTCTTGGTCGGTGAAGCCAGAATAGGCCTTGCCTATGGGTAGTAGCGTACCATCCTGCCATAGTCCGAAAGTGTAATCAGAATAGAAGGAGGAGCGTTTGCCGGAGCCGCGCTGGGCATACATCAACACCGCATCCACCAGCAGCGGGTCGCGCTTCCATTTATACCAATAACCCTTCGGACGCCCTGGGATGTAAGGACTATCTTTGCGTTTAAGCATCAAACCTTCGATGTAGTTCTCATCCTCGCGGTTGGCCGTGGCGCGGAAGGCACTCAAACTCTCCATGTCAGCGAAATCCAGCAAGGGTGAAAGCTCCATGCGTGGCCTTTCCTTCCCAGTGAACCACGCCTCCAAGTGCTGTCTACGCTCTGCCAAAGGCAGGGGGCGGATGTCCTGTCCCTCCAACTCCAAGGCATCATAGAGCACCAGATGCGCAGGGTATTCCTCCATCAATTTCTTGGTCGGATTCTTACGCCCCAACCGTTGTTGCAGGTCGTTGAAAGGCGCGATTGCGCCCTCCTTCTTCACCAGCAATTCGCCATCCAGCACACCATGGAAATCCATCTCCGCCAGCAAATCGGGGAACGAATGACTGATGTCATCCCCCGTGCGCGAGAAGACCGCCTTTCCCTGCGGCGAAGAAACGACCTGCACGCGGATGCCATCATACTTCCACTCGGCGAAGAACAATTCAGGGTTCAGTGCATCCAACTCCTTATCCTCGATGGGGTGGGAAAGCATCACCGGATGATAGGTGATACTGCCGGAGACATCGGGCTTCGGCGCGGTCTTCTCCAACCATTGGAAAAGCTCGGCATAAGGCGGCTTCAATCCATGCCAGACGCTTTCCACCTCCTCCACACCCACACCGCCGTAATCCGCTAGCACGTTCTTGATGAACCGCGCGGAGACCCCCACCCGCATGCCTTGCGTGCCCAGCTTCAATAATGCCCAGCGCTGTTCCGCGGTCATATTATCCAGCAGCAACGCCAGATAATCCTTTATCTCCTGTTTGGAGGAGGCGTGGAAACGCTCAATCACCT
>VGDC01000022.1 GCA_016869895.1 Alphaproteobacteria bacterium | reverse complement strand
GACCAACGAGATCAACCGTCTGACCGAATCCACCAACTTCAACGGTGTGAAACTGCTTGACGGTACGCTTGGTTCTAAGTCCATTCTCGCTGCAACTGCTACTATCGCTGCTACCTTCGCTGCTGGCGGCGGTAACATCGTTACTACCAACGCAATTCAGGCTTTCAATACCAACACTGGCGCAACTGCACAGGGTAACACGGCTGGTTTGCTCCAGTTCGTTGATAATGCTAACGCTATCCTCGTTGATGGTGCTTACGCAAACGTCAACAGCTCTGTCTATGGTGAAGTAGGCAAATTCGAGCTTTCGAATCTTGTTGACGGTACTTCCGCCACGCTTTCTGTGAACATCAACGGTATTGAGTTCACCGGTACTGTTGCAGACGATGACACCAACTTCGTGCTGACCAACGGCACTACCCGTATCCAGTTCGGTACGGCCGCCTTCAACGTGGATAACTCTGGTACTGCCCAGGCCTCGCTTAGCGCATTGAATACCGCTTTCGCTAACGTGACCATCCTGCGCACTCAGCAGATCACTGGTGTTGATTTCACCGGCACTGCTCTGGCTGGTGTTTCGTTTGCTGCTGGTGCAGGTACGCCGATGATTCGTACCTCCACTCCTGGTGATACGACCGTCAGTAACTTCCAGTATGTTTCTAATGCTGGTGCAGGCACTAACGTGCTTACCGTTGATATCGGTGGTAAGACTTACACCGCTACTGCTGTTGCAGACAACATCACCAACGCAGTAACGCTTTCCTTCAGCAACGGTACGCAGGAAGGTCTTTCTATCGCGCTTACCGGTCTTACTACTGCGATCACCAACATCCGTACCAGCGAAACTGATCGCAACAACTTCATCTCCGCACTGAACCAGGGCTTTGCTTCTGCTGCAGGCGGCGTTGACTTTGCGGTCGGCTCTGCTTCTTCGGACAAGATCACGGTGAAGATCACCAGCGCTACCACCTCCACCCTCTTCGGCGGTGAAGCACTGAACGTGGCTACTCAGGCGGATGCGGCTCGTGCCGGTGACGTTCTGAATGACGCGATCAAGACCGTTACCTCCGTCCGCGCTGACGTGGGTGCTCAGATGGCTCGCTTCGACTACACCTCTGCGAACATCGAGATCTCCTTGCAGAACCAGGATGCCGCTCGCGGTGGCCTGTTGGATACGGACGTCGCGGCCGAATCCACTGCATACGCAACCGCCCAGGTGCAGTTGCAGGCTGGTATCGCTGTATTGGCTCAGGCCAACCAGCTGCCCCAGAACCTGCTCAAGCTGCTGGGTTAATAGGCTAGCTAGGAAGGGAGGGGTGGTTTCCACCCCTCCCGACCGGCCTAAAAAGCGGAAAGAGGGAGAAAGACAATGGACATCAATTTGGTACAGACAGGAGCTCCGAGCATCGGAAGTGCTGTGCCAGAGGCTGTTCTGCCGTCTGCGGGAAAAGGGGCGACTTTCCAGACCCCGCAAATCAGACAGCCTGCGCAACAGCAGGCTCCAAAACAAGAACAAGCACAATTTAATCAGCAGGCCAGCGAGGCAGTGCGCGAACAGAATCTGCAACAAGCGGCGCAGATGATGGTGAGCGATATCTACGCGGTCGCTGATATGAAATTCTCCATATACAAAGACCTGAGCGGTCAATTCGTCACCCGTTTCACCAGTCTTCGCGACGGTGCAGTGACCTACTTCCCCGAACAGGATATGAGCGTCTATATGGAATCCCGTGGAGCGCGCCGCAAAGCGCTCCTGAAACTCGACGTATGATGTAGGAATGGTGGCCTGTTCCGAACAGGGCAGGCCGACCATCTTTAGGAAACGGTCATGGCAGCTATCAACTTAGGATCGATGTATAATTCAGGGGGCAAGACCGTCATATCCGGGGGTAACAGCGGCCTTGATACCGAAGCCTTGGTGAAGAGCCTCGTGGATGCGAAGCGTCTGCCCGCCGTGCAGCTTGAGGGTACCATCGAAAAGAACGGCACGAAAGTCACCGCGCTGAACGACCTGAAAAGCATCCTTGAAGCGCTTCAGACCTCCTCCAATTTCCTGCGTAACGTGCCGGGCATCGGCAATGCCACCCAGAACGTCTTCGCCTATAGCACTGCCACGGTGAAGGCCAGCAGCGGCATCACCAGCAGCACTTATCTCACCGCCACGGTCGCGGCGGGCACGGCTGCGGGCAGCTATGAAATCACGATTGACCAGCTCGCCACCCGTCAGAATTATGTCACCAACACCATCGCTGTGGCGGACACCGCCACATCCGTGGTCGGTGGTGGCGGCGCGTTCAATGCCGGCATCATGAAGCTGGGCACGGCAGGCACGGAAGTCACCCTCGCCGATGGCGATTCCCTGTCCGATGTCGCCGCGAAAATCAATGCGGTGAAGGCGCAGAGCGGCGTGGAAGCTTCCGTCGTCAAAGTCTCCGACGGCAACTATCGCCTCGTGATGAAAAGCACCGCCACTGGCGCAGCGCAGAATTTCGATTTCAACACCGAGAACCCCGGCATCCTGAATGTGGGCTTCTTCTCGCAGACCGATGCGGTCGATGCCCTCGTGACCATCGATGGCACGCAGGTCAGCCGCGCCACCAACACTATCACCGATCTGGTCGATGGCGTGACGCTTAACCTCACCGCGCAGACCCCCGTTGGCACCACGCTGACTGTGGACGTGATTCAGGATACCTCACTGGCCAAAGACGCCATCATGAATTTCGTGGATGCGTATAACGAGTTGCGCGCCTTCGCCGCCCGTCAGAACGCCACCGACGATGAAGGCGTGCGCCTTGAGTCGGCGGTGCTCAGCTCCAGCAATGCGCTCCGCACCCTCAACAACTCCTTCGGCGCGGATATCGCATCCATCGTGGAAGGGCTGAGCGGTACCATCAATTCGCTGTCCTCCATCGGCATCACCTTGACGGATTATGCCGGTGATGCGGAAACCCCGTTGACCCGTAACATCCTGAAGGTGGATGAGTCTCTTCTCGATGCCGCGCTGAAATCGGATTTCGATGCCGTGCGCAAAGTGTTCGAGTTCAACGCCACCTTCGATAATCCGGATGTGTTGGTCTTCTCCCACAGCAAGAACACCAACGTGACCGATGTGGCGTTCGACTTCGACACCACGTCCAACACCTTCACCGCCACCTTCACCCTTAACGGCAGCACCCAGAGCGTGACACTCATCCCCACCTCGCTCGGCGATGGTTATTCGCTGAAAGCGCCGGATGATTCCCCGCTGGCTGGATTGACGCTCATCTACGGTAGCACCCAGAGCGCGACCGTGAACATGCAGATGACGCAGGGTATCGGCGATAAGATCTACAATACCGTGACCAATTCTTTGAATGCCACCGATGGCATCATCGCGCAGGAAATCACCTCCATCAACGACCGTAACACGCGGATGCAGGAAGATATCGAACGTATCGACGTGCAGATCGAGAAATACCGAGAGGCACTGCTGACGAAGTTCAGCGCGCTGGAATCGGCGATTTCCTCGGTGAACAACATTCTTGCCCTGCTTGATGCACAGGCAGCAGCAAGGGAGAACGGCTAACACGTAGTTAGCGGCGACAGTCGCCCCCAAGGGGCGGGAATACGATTCATGTAGAAACGGAATGTCTTCAGGAGAACAGTATGTATAGCGCGAAACCGATGAATCAGAAGTATCAGGCCTATGCCGCAGCCTCCATGACGGTCGGCAAATTGCGTCAGGTCATCATGCTGTATGATGGGTGCATCCGTTTCGTGCAGCAGGCCATCGAAGCCATCAACAAAAAGGATTATGGCACACGCTATAACATGCTCACCAAGACCACCGACATCCTGATGGGGCTTCAGACCTCGCTGGATTATGACAACGGCGGTGAAATCTCCAAACTTCTCTATAACTATTATGCCTCGCTCGACGCGCGCATCTTCTCCGTCCACCGCTCCAATGACATCCCTATGCTGGAAGGCGTGGTCAAGGAATTGCGTATGATGCGCGACACCTGGGAAGCCATCGACCAGCAGGAGAACAGCAAGCGCGCTGCAGCCATGCCCGTCTCCGCACCGGTGGTCAGTGCCCCCGCCGCCCCCGCGGATTATATTTCCGGCGCAGGCGTCTCCGCTTGACCTTCGGCGCATAGCAAAAGAAAAGCCCCGCTTCTGCGGGGCTTTTTCGTTGGGCAGTAAGTGTTAGGATAAAATTTCCCTCCTACACAAGTTCGCGCACCGATTTGAAGCTTTCCGCGAAGAATAATTAAGATATATCAGCCTATTGATGTTTTGGCACGGTCGTTGCAATTAATCTTGTGTACCGATGGTGGTACGACGAAACAAGATAATGGCGGGTAGCTATGACAGTGTCGCTGATGAGCATGTTGGGTGGACGGGTTAACCTCTCTGCGGGTGCTTCCGAAAAGGAAGACGCGGGCAAGGTGGAATTGCAGTCCAACGGCGGTGATGCGGCCTTTGAGACCATCATGGCGGCTTCCGAACAGAAAGAGATTTCCGCTGCGGAGCTTCGCGCTTTCTTCGCATCCCGCGGCATTGAGGTGGATGTGGTTCAACAGGCGGCTGGCGGCATCGATTTCGCCGCGCTGAACGGCCAGATGCAGAAATTGCCTAGTGACGTGGCGGTCGTGGTGCAGGAATTCCTCACCGGCGCGACCTCGCTGGTGAGTGCCGATGTGGAAGGCGAGGTAGCGGTCGATCCTGAAGCCGCTCTGCAAGACCTCATCTCCCAGCTTCCTGCCCGTGAACTCACCGCTGAAGAACTGTCCGAAATCGTGCAGGCGACGGGCATCGAGCCTGCCGTCATCTTCGATGCGCTGCGCAACACCCCTGCCGCTTCCCCGAATCTGGCGGCGGCGATGGTCGATGATATGGGCGATGCGGCGGCGGATGCCGGTTTGCCTTTGCCCAAACCCGTCTTGGCGACCGGTGAATCCGCCGATGCTTCCGGCGACGAAGCGGCCTCCGCGCAGAAGGCTGCCCAAGTCCCCGTCCTGACCGCCGCTCAGCAGCAGGTCATCGAGAAAATCGTGAATGTCCTTCAGGGCGCATCCGATCAGGCTGAATTCCCCGGTGAGTGGCTGTCCCGCCTTGCCGCGCTTTCCGCTGCTAAACAGGGCGCAGAAAAAACCACCGAGAAGAACGCTCCGGTCATCCTCACGTCCATTCCCGCTGCCGATGCGGAAACGGTTCTGCCCCTTCAGGTGGCGGCTGCTCCTGCGGTGAAAGTGGTGAATGACAACCAGCCACAGCAACCCGCTGCGAAACCCACGAAGTCCGATAAGCATGCCAAGGTCGAGGCATCCACCACCCAGCCCGTTACGGCTGAAGTGGCGCCCCGCGCTGCCGTGGTCGAAGGCGAAGCACAGCTGGATGCGACCACCACGCTGACCACCAAACCAGCGACCGACGCCGCCACGCTCACGGTCGTCGCCGATAACGGCGCAGCCAAGCCCGCCGCTCCTTTGAGCGACGCGGCAAAAATTGCCGCCCCCGCGCCTCAGTCCACCCCTGATGAATCCCCCGCCGAGCAGATCGCTGTGCGCTTCCGTCAGGTTTCCACCACTGGCGATGCCTCCATCCAGATCAAACTCAAGCCTTTGGAGCTGGGTTCGGTGGATGTGCGCATCGAGACCGGAGCGGATGGTCAGTCCCGCGTCCATGTCACCGCCGAGAAGCGCGATACGCTCGATATGCTGCAGCGTGATGCCCGCGCATTGGAGCGCGCGCTGAACGACATCGGCTTCAAGACCGATAACAGCTCGCTCAGCTTCAACCTGCGCGGCGACCAGAACCAGCAGAACGCCAATGGCTATTCCAATGGCGACGAACAAGGCAAAGGCAAGTTCAGCCTCGATGGCGGCTATGCCGAAGATGAAATCCACGATGACCTGCCAGCGGCTTATGACGTCAGCAAGGCTTATAGCCTGACGCTCAACCGCGGCGTGGACATCAGCGTTTAAGCAAGGTCAGGGAGAACCGATATGACCACTGTAGATACCACAAACGCCGCAGCCACCATCGCCAATGGCGCCGCTGAAAAAGCGCGCTCCACCTTGGCGGGCGACTTCGACACCTTCTTGCTGCTGCTCACCACGCAGCTGAAGAATCAGGACCCCATCGAGCCGATGGACACCAACGAGTTCACCTCGCAGCTGGTGCAGTTCGCCACCGTCGAACAGGCCATCCAGCAGAACGAGAACCTGGAGACCCTTATCGATATGCAGAAGGGCACGGGTGTCAACACCGCCGCGCAATACATGGGGCGTTTCGTGCAGGCCGAGGGCAATTCGGGTTACCTCAACGGTGGCGTCGCTGCCTTCAGCTACTCGCTGCCCAGCAAGGCGACGACCGCGCAGGTCACCATCACCGACGAAGGCGGTCAGGTCGTGTTCAACGGCAACGCGCCCACCAACGTCGGCCTCAACGACGTCATCTGGGATGGTTCCAACACCTTCACCGGTCAGACCATGGCGAACGGCGTCTATAAGATCGCCATCACCGCCAAGGACGCGAGCGGTAATCCCATCAAAGCGACCACTTATACCACCGGCTTCGTCAACGGTGTCAGCCTGTCGGGCGACACGCCGAAACTCAAGATCGGCACGATCGAGTTCGAAGCGGGTAAAGTGCTTGCCATCCGCGACCCTGAAGATTTCGCGGTGGGTGCTTAATAACAGTGAGCCAAGTAGGCTGAATAATTGGATTTCATCGGATTCTACGAGATTAACTGGAGGATATTATGAGTTTATATGGCGCACTTTTCACCGGCGTGAGCGGTCTGAAAGCACAGGGTACCAAAATCGGTATCATTTCCGACAACATCGCCAACGTGAACACCGTAGGCTACAAGGCCACCAAAGCGGCTTTCGAGACGCTGGTCGTCAACAACGGCTCCACCCGCACCTATTCGCCGGGCGGTGTCATCGCGAACAGCGTGCAGCTGGTCGATAAGCAGGGCATCCTGACTGCGACCGATGTCTCCACCGACATCGCCATCTCCGGCAGCGGCTTCTTCACCGTGAAGGCGAACGAAGACGGTTCCGGCGAGCCGCTTTATACCCGCGCAGGTTCTTTCCGTCAGGATTCGCTGGGTAACTTCCGCAACACCGCAGGTTTCTACCTGATGGGCTGGCCGCTCGATAACGAAGGCCGTCTGCCGGGTGCTGCGGGCAACCTGAACACCACCTCTTCGGCCAACTTGGACAGCTTGGAAGTGGTGAACATCGAGACCCAGTCCGGCGTCGCCAGCGCGACCACCACGGTGGAAGTCGGTGCGAACCTGAACGCTTCCGAGCTTGTACACCCCGGTTCCGGCGTGGACGCTATCCTCAACGTCACCTCTTCGCCCAACAACGGCGTGAGCGGCAGCGCGATCCTCGTGCCCGATACCGGCACCGGTTCCACCGCAGCCTCCAACTTCGTGCTGGGTGATAACATCTCCGTCATGACCGGCGCAGGCCAGAGCTATGTCTATGAATACGGCGGATTCGAGATCAGCGACGAGATCAGCGCATTGAACCCCATGTTCAACGCGCAGACCACGGTGCAGACCTTCTTCACCGACCTCTCGCCCTATACCGAAGCGGCGCGCAGCTTCACCATCACCACTGGTGGGGTCACCAAGACCTTCACCTATGTGAACAGCTCGCCCAACGCCGATAGCGGTCAGTTCAACTCCATGTCCACCCTTGCGGCAGCCATCGATGCGCAGGCGGGTCTTTCCGCCCGTGTGGTCGGCGGTGAATTGTTCATCGCTCCTGAAGATGCGAATAACGCGATGATCTTCGCCAACGTCGATGCGGTCGGTACCGCTGGTCCCCCTGCGCTTGCAGGTCTGGACTGGTTGGCTGAACTCGGCCTTGCCAACACCACCGCTTCCGTCTCGTTGAACCGCTTCGCCAGCCTGAACGGTCTCGCGGCGCTGGTCAACTCCTCCGATGGTGTATCGGCGACCGTCTCCAACGCTTTGGCGGATGCTTCGCTGCGTATCTTCGTCGATGATCCGCTCGATACCATCGCCTACTATGACGGTAACGTGTCCACCGCCACTGCCAACACCGGCAGCATCCTGACGGAATTCGGCCTGACGGCGCATGCGAACTACTCCGCAGGCACTGGCCCCGGCGGTATGAACGTCATCACCGCCCTCAGCCCGGCCTATGACTCTTCCGGTCTGAACGGTGAGAACATGGCTTCCGGTGACATCACTGCGGACTTCAGCCGTAACGTCCGCGTCTATGATGCGCTCGGTGCGGGGCATGACGTACGCATGAGCTTCCTGAAGATCGGCGTCAACCAGTGGGCGGTGGAGATCCACGCGCTTCCTGCGACGGATGTGAACAGCGTCCTGCCGAACGGTCAGGTGGCGACGGGTACCATCACCTTCAATGGTGACGGTTCGCTCCGCTCGGTCAGCACGGGTCTGACCTTGCCTGTGAACATCGCTTGGACGAACGGCGCGCTTGCCAGCCAGGTGACCTTCGATGTGGGAACGGCGGGTCAGCCCACCGGAACCATCGGCGCGACCCAGTTCGGTCTGACGGATGGTCTCTCCCAGTTCGAATCCGACTATAACGTCGCCTTCGTGAACCAGAACGGTGCGCCAGTAGGCGAGCTGATCGGCGTCGCCATCGATGAACTCGGCTTCGTCATCGCCAGCTACAGCAACGGTGAGACCCAGCGTCTCTTCAAGCTGCCGGTGGCGGACTTCACCAACCCCAACGGCCTGAAAGCGGTCACGGGTAACGTCTATTCCCAGACGCAGGAATCCGGTGAAGTGAACCTTCGCGAAGCAGGAACCAACGGTACGGGTAAAGTCGTCTCCGGTGCGGTGGAATCCTCCAACGTCGAATTGTCGGAAGAATTGACGGATATGATCGTCGCCCAGCGTGCTTATCAGGCAAGCTCGAAGGTCATCTCCACCACGGACGAACTGCTCGAAGAGCTGACCCGTCTGTAATAACGCCTTAACCCTTCCGCGATAACCAGCTTATCGCGGAAGGGCAAGCGCAAGTGCGCGTCGCGCCCCATGGCGCGTGATGACTGAATTGATTTCCTATGCCCGTCAGGTAGACCGGCACCCCAGTTTCACCTTGGGTCTTCGATGAGACCTTTTGGGGGAGGGAGCGAAAGCTTCCTCCCCTCTTTTTTTTGCGTTCCTCCCGTGAAGGGATGGGCTATAATGGGGGCAACCAAAGGAGTCTATCCATGCGAGTTTTGTTGTCTGCCCTTGCTCTGTCGGCCTTTCTGGCCTTCGCCCCTGCCGCCGCGCAAGCCGAGGGGGGAGATGTGACGCAAGCCGCAACCAATGCCGCCAGCAAAGTCGCAGGGAGCATCGACACGGATAAGGCCGTGCATTTCGCCACGGGTATCAATCCGGCGGATTTCCCCTGTGCGCGCGGGGCTATCACCAAGCTGTACCATGAGCGTCTGGAAGTGGCGAATCTGAAGAGCTACCACCCCCGCCGCCTCTTCACATGGTTGACCGACCAGTTCACCATCTATTCCGCGAAGATCGCCAATTTCTTCCTCGGCCTGTTCAGCAAGAACAGCATCGAATCGGGCATCAACAGTGTCGCCCATCTCGCCAAGGGCGGTCGCATCAGCAATCCGCTCTCCGGTATGGACAACAAGATAGACGGGTGGATTGAGAACTTAGGGCCGAACAGTCAGGCGGCGTTCACCGAACAGGTGAAGAACCTTGTCTCCCGCACCACGGGAGCCAACGGCGTCTGCAAGTGATTTTCTTACGTCATTCCAGCTATTTTTCCGTCATTCCGGCGTAGGCCGGAATCCAGCCCGAAGAAAGTAGCTAAAGCGGGCTTTCTTAATCAAACAACGCCTTCACCGCAAGGTTGCCCATGCGCACGCGCTCACGCAAACTGGCTGTGTCCAGCAGCGGGTCGGTGGTGAAGAACTCCGCCAGCCCGATTTGGCGGTTCAGGAAATCCGCACTGTAAGCCGCATTGCCTTGCTCCAGTTTCACCGCCGCCGCTTCTGCGCCTTTGGCCAGCAGGAAGGCCTGCATCACCAGCCCGAACAACGTCAGGAATGGCGCGGCGGATGCCGCCGCTGGCGCATCACCTGCAGTGTTCGACTGGGTGCGGTAAACCTGCGTGAGGATGCTCTGTCCCGCCGCTTTCAGGTCTTCCGCGCCCGCCGCCAATGCCCCGCCGATGCGCAACAGGCGGTAATCGTTGTTGGTCTTCAGTCGCGCAGCGAGGGCGTTGATTTCGTCGAGCAGTCCCGCCAGTGTTTCGCCATCGTCCATTGCCAGCTTGCGCAGCACAAGGTCGAGAGCCTGAATGCCGTTCGTGCCTTCATAGATCATCGTCACGCGCACATCGCGCAGGAATTGCGCCACGCCCGTTTCCTCGATGAACCCCATGCCGCCATGTATTTGGATGGTTTCCGAAGCGATGTCGAAGGCCTTCTGCGTCGTGTGCGATTTCATCACCGGTGTCAGCAGATCCACGCGCGCTTGCGCCAGTTTCTTCGCCTTTTCATCCGTTCCCGCTGCGGCGATGTCCTGCAAGCTGCCCATATAAGCCGCCAAGGCACGCAGGCCTTGGGTGTGGGATTCGATATTCCCCAGCATGCGCTGCACATCGGGGTGGTGGATGATGGCGACGGGTTTGTTTTCTGCGCTGGCGACCGCGCGGCTCTGCACGCGCTCTTCCGCATAACGCCGTGCCACCTGCGCCGCTGCTTCCGCGATGCCGAGGCCTTGCAGCCCCACGCCGATGCGTGCCGCGTTCATCATCACGAACATCGCCTTGATGCCTTCGTTCGGCTGGCCGACCAGCGTGCCGATGGCTCCCTCGTTATCCCCGAAGGACATCACCGCCGTCACGCTGCCATGCATCCCCAATTTATGCTCCAGCGACACCGCGCGTAGGTCATTGCGCGCGCCCAAGCTACCATCCGCGTTGATTAGCAGTTTCGGCACGAGGAACAGGCTCAGGCCTTTCGTGCCCGCGGGTGCATCGGGCAGGCGCGCCAGCACGAGGTGGATGATGTTCCCGCTCGCCTCATGCTCTCCGGCGGAGATGAATATCTTGCTGCCTTTGATGCGGTATGTCCCATCGCTGGCTGGCGTTGCCACGGTGCGGCTTGCGCCCACATCCGAACCCGCTTGCGGTTCGGTGATGCACATCGTGCCGCTCCATTCCCCGCTCACCAGCTTCGGCAATACCGTGGATTTCTGCCAGTCGTTCCCGTAAGCCGAAAGCACATGCACGCCGCTCTGCGTCAGCAGCGGAATCAGCGCGAAGGACAGGTTCGCCCCGTGCCACATCTCCTGCAAGGCTGAGTTGACTGCGGCGGGAAGCCCCATCCCGCCATGGTCGGCGGGGAAGGGTGCGGCGTTCCATCCGCCCTCCACAAAGCGTTGATACGCCGTTTCGAACCCATCCGGAAGGCTCACGCTGCCGTCGCTGTTCAGCTTGCACCCCTGCCTGTCGCCGCTGCGATTGAGGGGGGAGAGTTCGCCCTCCGCGAATTTCGCCGCTTCCGCGAGGATGCTATTCACCAACTCCGGTGAAAAATCCCTATAGGTCGGCAGCGAAAGGAGGGATTCCAGCCCTGCGATTGTCTCCAGCGTGAAAGCGATGGCATCCGCAGGCGCGCGGTAGAGGGATTCGGTCACTTCATCATTCCTTCGCGTTTAGAAGGGCATATAGAAATATATGCT
>VGDC01000021.1 GCA_016869895.1 Alphaproteobacteria bacterium | reverse complement strand
CTCGCCCGTTTTGACCTTTCAGGCCGGACGTATGCCGACCGTGTCGGGGTCTGGGTGGACGACGGCAAAGGTGGTGAAGCGAAGATCGCCGCCATCGGCATCCGCGTGCGCCATTGGGTGACGTATCATGGCATCGCGCTGAACGTCCACCCGAACCTCGCGCATTTCGGCGGCATCGTGCCCTGCGGCATCCGCGAACATGGCGTCACCTCCCTGCACGCGCTGGGCATCCCCGCCACTATGGAAGAGGTGGATGCCGTACTGCGCGAGGAATTTGACAGGGTTTACCACGCCTCCGGAAACTTATAACCCGCGAATTTCTTGCTCGCATAGGCCTTGAATTCGGGAGACTGCAACGCCGCCGTCACGTCCTTGGCGAATTGGCCGTCCTTGTCTTCGCTGCGCACCACCACCCAGTTCAGATAAGCCCTGCTCTTCTCCCGCACCAAAGCATCGGTCAGCTTCAGGCCGGAAGACACCACATAATTCCCGTTGATGACCGCATAATCCACGTCCTGCACCGCGCGGGGCAGTTGCGCCGCTTCTAGCTGCACAATCTTGATGGCTTTGACATTCTTGGTGATGTCCTTGGGCGACACGGTCAGCGCATCCACATCTTCGGGAATCTCAATCCACCCCAAATCTTTCAGGATGAGCAGCGCACGTGCAAGGTTGCTGGGGTCATTCGGCACGGCCACGGTGCTGCCCTGCTCCACTTCCTCGATGGTCTTCTTCTTTCCGGCATACAAACCCAGCGGCGCAGTCGGCACCGTCACCAGCGGCGACAGTTTCAGGCCTTTCTGTGCGATGAACTGGTCGAGGTACGGCTTGTGTTGGAACAGGTTGGCATCCAGTCGTTTCTCCGCCAGCGCGATGTTCGGCTGCACATAATCGGTGAACTGAATCAGCTTCACCGTATAGCCCTTCGCCTCCAGCTGCGGCTTCACGCTTTCCGTGATGATGTCCGAGAAATCACCCACCGTCGCCCCGAAGACGACCTCTTTCTTCTCCGCCGCCAGCGCGACCGTGGTGAATAGCCCTATCAGGAAAGCAAGGGTGATGGCGGCAAGGGTAAGGATGGATTTCATGATACGCTCCTAGCGTTTGTCGATTTTGCGGGAAATATGGCTGCCGCTGGCCTGCACCAGCTGCACGAACAGCACGAGGCCGATGACGGTGATGAGCATCACATCCGTCTGGAAACGGTAATATCCATAGCGGATGGCGAGGTCGCCGATGCCACCCCCGCCGATGATGCCCGCCGCAGCGGAATAGGAAAGATAGCTCACGCTCAGGCTCGTGAACCCCAGCACCAGGCTGGAACGCGCCTCGACCAGCAACACCTTGAACACGATGTCACGCGTCGATGCGCCCAAGGCTTGCGCCGCTTCGATGACGCCCTTGGGCACGTCCGAAAGCGACAATTCCACCAGCCGCGCGAAATAGGCGATGCCGGCGATGGCCAGCGGCACGCTTGCCGCCACAGGGCCGATGGTCGTTCCCGTCAGCGTCCGCGCCAGCGGCCCCACCGCGATCATCAAAATCACGAAGGGGAACGAGCGCACGATGTTCACGATGCCACCCACGATGAAATAGGCCGCAGGGCTATACAGCAGCTTCTCGCGCCGCCAGAGGAACAGGAAAATGCCCAGCGCCCCACCGAACAGGCCGGAAAGCGTCAGGCCAATGGCCAGCATGGTCAGCGTCTCTTTCGTCGCCTGCCACAGTTCGGGGAGGATGGCGGTCAGATTCTCCATCAGAATTCCTCCACGAAAAGCTTGCCGAAGTCGCTCTGCGGGGCGATTTTGCCGTCCACCACGTCCAACTCCTCCACCACCTGCCCGTCCTTGAACAGCGAGACCTCGTGGCACAAACGGCGGATGACCTTCATCTCATGCGCTGCGATGACGATGGTCAGCCCCAGTCGCTGGTTCAGGTCGGCAAGGCACGCGAGGATATCGTTTTTTATCAATGGGTCGAGTGCGCTTGTCGGCTCATCCGCCAGCAGCACCTGCGGGTGGTTGGCGATGCTCCGCGCGATGGCCACGCGCTGCTTCTGCCCACCGGACAAGCTCGCAGGGTAAGCATTCGCTTTATCGGGGATGCGAACGAGTTCCAGAACCTCGCTAACACGCTCATTTATATCGCGTTTCTCCCATCCCGCGATCTCCAAAGGGAAGGCGATGTTCTGCGCTACGGTGCGGTTGGAAAGAAGATTGAAATGTTGGAAAATCATGCCGATTTTTTGACGAAAAACACGCAATTCCTGCACGTTTTTGGTCAATAAATCCTCATTTTCGAGCAGAATTTTTCCACTTTCTGGACGTTCCAGCAGATTGATGGCGCGCAGCGCCGTCGATTTTCCGGCACCCGATAAACCAATCAGGCCATACACTTTTCCTTGCGGGACATGGAAGCTCACATCGCGCAGGGCGTGCAGCGGTCCTTCGCGGGTGGCGTAAGTCTTGGAGATGGATTCGACGCGTATCATAACCTGTCACTATCTGGCAGGGATAAACGCGAAAATGGGGGAAAGGGGATTCCGCAATTTTAGCTGTTTAACGCCCGCAATTTGCAATAAATCGGCGTGATGTTGCAATGCATCATCAAAAACAGGTGTAATCCATTCTGTACCGCAGGTAAACAAAAACCTCACGCATAGCAGCTATGCGTGAGGTTCATGGAATCATGAAATATATTAGGCGGCGGGCTCGAACTCGAAGATAAGTTCATCGGCGGAGACGCTTGCGCCTTCTTCGACCTTCGCGGATTTGATGATGACATCCGCCTCGGCGTGGATGATGTTCTCCATCTTCATCGCTTCGATGATGACCAGCTCGCTACCCGCCTTCACCACATCGCCCGCTTTATGCTTCATGGAGACGACACGGCCAGCTAACGGCGCGACGAGACGCGACTTCTTGGCGGTGACGGCGGCGTTGTTCTTCATATGCTGGGCGAGTTCGGCAACGGCGGCGGTGCGCACGACGACGCGTACATCGGTGCCGCCATGGGAAAGCAGATAGCCTTCATTCAGGTGCTTCAAACGCACGCTGATGGGTTTATCGCCGAGCGTTCCCTGAAGCAGACGCTGACCCAAACGCCAGCTGCTGCGGATGGCGAAACGGTCGGTGTCGGTGCTGATGTCATAGCCGCCTTCACGGGTGCGCACGATGACCGGATAGGCTTTGCCCTTCATGGTCACCACCCAGCGGGTGCCGATGGTACGGCCACGACCAGGAAGCTGGCCGGAAATCTGGGCGGCGCGCTCGGCATCACGCAGGAAGATGTGCACACCGGCGGCGAGGAAGACCTGTTCGGTCTCGGTGGTCAGTTCCGCACCGGAGAAGCCCTCGGGATATTCCTGATCGATGAAATTGGTGGAGATGTCGCCCTTCTTGAAGCGTTCATGACCCAGAATCGCCTCAAGGAAGGTGATGTTATGGGACACGCCACGGATGACATAGGACGAGAGGGCGGATTGCATCGCGGCGATGGCTTCGTCACGGGTCGGCGCATGGGTGCAGACCTTGGCGATCATTGGGTCATAATACATGCTGACTTCGCCGCCTTCGTAGACGCTGGTGTCGATGAGCACGTTCTGCCCGTTCACGGGTTCTTCATAGCGGGTGACGCGGCCGATGGACGGCAGGAAGCCACGGGTGGGGTCTTCCGCATAAACGCGGGATTCGAACGCCCAGCCGTCCAGCTTCACGTCTTTCTGCTGGAATTTCAGCTTCTCGCCTTCGGCGATGCGGATCATCTGCTCGACGAGGTCGAGACCGGTGATAAGCTCGGTCACGCGGTGTTCCACCTGCAGGCGGGTGTTCATCTCCAGGAAGTAGAACTCGCCTTTCTGGTCGACGATGAACTCGACGGTACCAGCGGAGTAGTAGCCTACTTCCTTCGCCAGTGCGACGGACTGTTTTCCCATCTTCTTGCGGGTCGCTTCAGTGAGGAACATGGAGGGCGCTTCCTCGATGACCTTCTGGTGGCGACGCTGGATGGAGCATTCACGCTCGCCGAGATAGACGGTGTTGCCGTGCTTGTCGGCAAGAATCTGAATCTCGATGTGGCGGGGATTATCGAAGAATTTCTCGATGAACACACGGCGGTCGCCGAAGCTGTTGCCCGCTTCGCTGGCAGCCATTTTCAGGCCTTCGAGCAATTCTTTCTCGTTACGCGCGACGCGCATACCCTTACCACCGCCACCTGCGGCGGCTTTGATCATCACGGGATAACCGATTTGTTTGGCGACTTTTTTCGCCTCGGCTTCGGAGCCGATGGCTTCCGTGGTGCCGGGTACGGTGTTCACGCCCGCTTTACGCGCGATGATCTTCGATTCGATCTTGTCGCCCATGCTGCGCATGGCAGTGGGGCTGGGGCCGATGAGGGTGATGCCCTCTTTCTCCAGACGCTTGGCGAATTCGGCTTTCTCGGAAAGGAAGCCATAGCCGGGGTGGACGGCCTGTGCGCCTGTCTGATGGCAAGCAGCGATGATATTGTCGATGACCAGATAGCTCTGGCTGGCGGGGGATGGGCCGATATACACGGCTTCATCGGCCTCGCGCACATGCAGGGCGTTGGTGTCGGCCTCGGAATAGACGGCGACGGTCTTGATGCCCAGCTTGCGGCAGGTGGAGATGACACGCAGGGCGATTTCGCCACGGTTCGCAATGAGGATTTTATCGAATGCCATATGCTCTCTCTATCCTTAAAGCGGAAGATTGTCGTGTTTTTTCCACGGGTTCTCCACCTGCTTCTTGCGCAGGATGGTGAGCGCGCGGCAAATGCGCCAGCGGGTGTTCTGCGGGCGGATGATGTCATCCAGATAACCGCGCGAAGCGGCAGCGAAGGGCGATGCGAACTTCTCGCGGTATTCCTTCACCTTCTCGTCCACGGCTTCTTCGCTGTCGAGCTTGCCACGGAAGATGATCTCCACCGCGCCTTCAGGGCCCATCACCGCGATTTCAGCGGATGGCCAAGCGAAGTTGATGTCATTACGCAGGTGTTTGCTGCCCATCACGATATAGGCGCCACCGTAGGATTTACGGGTGATGACGGTGATTTTCGGCACGGTCGCTTCGGCGTACGCATAGAGCAGTTTCGCGCCATGCTTGATGAGGCCGTTATGCTCCTGATTCGTGCCGGGCATGAAGCCGGGAACGTCCACGAAGCTGACGATGGGAATGTTGAACGCATCGCAGAATCGCACGAAACGGGCGGCTTTGCGGGAAGCGTCGATATCGAGGCAGCCTGCAAGATACATCGGTTGGTTGGCGACGAAGCCCACGGTGTGGCCTTCCAGACGGCCGAAACCGACGACGATGTTCTTCGCGTAATCCGGCTGGATTTCGAAGAAATCGTTCTCGTCCACCACGCGGAACAGCAGTTCCTTGATGTTATACGGCTTGTTGGGGTTTGCGGGAACAAGCGTGTTCAGCGAGGTCTCGACACGGTCGGCGGGGTCGTTGGTCGGACGCTGGGGCACAGGCTCGCGGTTAGAGAGCGGCAGGAAGTTGAACAGGCGGCGAACCTGCTGCAAGGCTTCGATGTCGTTGTCGAAGGCAAGGTCGGCAACGCCGGTCTTCTGGGTGTGGCAATCCGCACCGCCGAGGTCTTCCTGCGAAACCACTTCGTGGGTCACGGTCTTGACGACGTCTGGGCCGGTGACGAACATATAGGACGTGCCGCGCACCATGACGGTGAAATCGGTGAGCGCGGGGGAATAGACCGCACCACCCGCGCAAGGACCCATGATGAGCGAAATCTGCGGAATCACGCCGGATGCGAGGACGTTACGCTGGAAAATCTCCGCGAAGCCGGCCAGCGAATCCACGCCTTCCTGAATACGCGCACCGCCGGAATCGTTGATGCCGATGACAGGCGCGCCGACTTTCATGGCGGTGTCCATCAGCTTGCAGATCTTCTTGGCGTTGGTTTCGGAAAGCGAACCGCCGATGACGGTGAAATCCTGCGAATAGACGAAGACGAGACGGCCATTGATGGTGCCGTGTCCCGTGACGCAGCCGTCGCCGGGGGTCTTGGTCTCTTCCATGCCGAAGTTCGTGCAGCGGTGCTCGACGAACATATCGAATTCCTCGAACGAACCCGCATCCAGCAGCACTTCGATACGCTCACGCGCGGTCAGCTTGCCGCGCTCGTGCTGTGCGTCGATGCGTTTCTGGCCACCGCCGAGGCGTGCGCGCTCGCGCTTGGATTCCAGCTCGCGGATGATCTCAATCTGTCGCATAAGGGGAATTTTTCCTTCTAGACTTCGATAAGCGCCCTATGTAACACAAGCCCCGCACGATACCAAGCATGTTTTTTGGGCCACAGGTAAAGCCTTGTTTTTCATTAATTTGGATAACTTCATGAAAGATTCATACTCCTTACCCGCTGTGGTGTTAATATAAGCACGCAAAGTCATGTTTTCTATCAGCGGGTGTGATTAAATGAGTCAAGAGCTAGAAAATGCCAAGAAACTTGCCATTCTCGCGTTGGATAATGGTATGCGCGTCATCACCACCCATAAAGTTTTGGACGAGGTGTTGGGCGACGACCAAAAAAAATCGAATCTAACACAAATGGTCAACCGCATCGCCAGTGCCAGCAAAGGAACTGGTCTTACAGGTGACCTTCCCATTTTCTTGCGTGACCAGCCGGAAAACAATTATTCCTGCTCAGCTGGCGTCTATGGACTGGACGACACGCTGCGCATGCTTTCTTCCGCACTGGAGACATCGATCACACACAAGAACACCGGCGACATCTGGCCCACCAAGCAGGACTTAGAGAAGCTGGCACCCGCCATCATCATCAGCTCTGGCTGCCTTGACGAGCAGAACCGTTTTTACCAATGGGATGAATTTGAAGCCGTGGCAGCTCATGAGATAGGACATATCTTGCGTCAGGACGTGGATGCGCTCCGCATTCCTGCATGGGGACTCAGCGGCAAATTGCACCAGCTTGCGCTCGCGCGTGATTCAATCGTCCATTCAGCAGATGGTGAGTCGGCTACTTCTCTTCTTCCTATCATTGATGCGCAATTCAAGGATGCAGGCAAGAGAATTGATGAAGTGCTGTCCTTCGCGGAAGGTGAAAAGGGCGGCCATTATGCCGAAGGGTTCATCGATCATTTCACGGGCGGAGTAGATTCCACCCCGCTGCTCGCCAGTGCCGAGAAGCTTCCTTCCATACCGCATGATGTTTTAGGCTCACTGATGCCTTCACTGCCGACAGAAGGGGATGAGCGACGCGCCTATACCTCTGCGCCGCAAGAAGTGCAGGACGTTTTGGAAAAGGCGCATACTCTTGCTTTCCTCGCCAGCGCAGCTACAGAAAGCCTTGCCGATGATGTTGCGACGCGGCATACGCCTACCGGAGCACAGAATCTGTTCAATACCTTCCATCATAAAATCGGTATATCCGGCGTGGTAGCTGGGCCACAGCATTATTCCGGAGCAGAACGCTACGCAAGATCAAAAATTCTTGCTGACACCCGCGAGGGCATGGCCGCGAAAGACGAATTGGACGAATCCGCCGCTACTCGCGCCACCAACCAAGCAATGCGCGACATCCATGACACGACGCAGGATTTGAAAAAGGACTTTGCTGCGACCCGCGCGGATGCCGTTACGATGACAAACGCACATAAAGCTTGGACGCGCCGCTCATTGCATCTCGCGCCCATGGAGGATCTGGTGGAACTTGCAGGTGGCAAGCAATGGCTGAATAATGTCGAGGGAGCCGGCATCAAGATTGCCGCTTTCCAGCGCAGTTACCGCGACCGAATAAAGGCAGAATCGGACGCTAAATCACCTTCAGGAAACGCCCGATAGCCGCCATTTCCGCCTCGCCGGATTCGCGCTTGCTGCGCGCTTCGGCATCTTCGCCCCAGCGGGTGTTCTGGTAGTTCTCATCGACACGCGAAATGGCATGGGCCTCCAGCGGGGTGATGCGGCCATTCAGCGCGGCAAGCGCCAGCAGCAGGGAAGAGCAATGCTTCGCCATCAACCATGCGGCTGCAAGGCGGAATGAGGAGAGTTTCTTAAGGCTATCCGAAAGCTTCGCAAGCGTCTGTGCTTCTTGCGCAACGGGCATGATGCCCGTGGTCAGGCGCATGACGATACCGTATTCCATCTCCGCCCAATCGACCAGTGGCTGCCACGCGGCATATTGCTGCGCGGCCAGTTCCGCAGGTTCATCTGCGCGGTAGCAGAGCACGTCCGTGGCGGCATATTCCGTCGCTTCCGCCAGCACGTCATCATGGTAGGGCGCGACGTAATCCACCGCCACGCAGGAGAATTGCATCATCGGCATGGAATCGGGAAGGATTTCCTCGCCCTGCTCCGCCCATTCGGCGGCGACAGCCTCCGCCAAGGCACGGCTCGGCAAGAACAGCAAGGCTTTCGCAGGGGTGCGCATGGGTCTGCCGTCCAGCAGCACTTGCCAGCCTTCCAGCTCTTCGGCCACGGAAACTTGCTTGTAGAAGCGTTTCAGCTTGGGTTTCTCGGCCTTGAATTGCATCCATTCTTTTTTCATGAGCGGAATGTACGTTTCCCCTAAGAAATAGCAAGAAAAAAGCTCCTCCCCGCGAGGGAAGGAGCTTTTTTACCGGCTCATCAGCAAGATTACTTGCTGGTACCCGGTTTACCCGTTTTAGGCAGCTGGCCGTCTTCGATGCGGCCTTCGTTGCGAAGGGCGCGGCCTTCACGTGCCATTTTGTTGTTTTCCAGCTTTTCACCAGCTTCCTCTTTCAGATAGCCAGCGCCTTTTTTGATTTTACCTTTAACAGACATGACATTCTCCTTTGTGGTAGTTAGCAATGATGTTCTTGCTTGCCTAACCACTATCGCACTTCGAAGGTTCATGGACTATGCGATGAAGAGGAGCATTTCATAAAAAGGGTATCAACCCTGTTTTTTCACTTTCGGCTCGGCGAATTCGAAGAGTTTCCAGCTCTGTTTCATGTGCCCCGTCAGCGGTGCTTCGAACTGGATGGTCTTGCCCTTCCACGGCAGAATAAGCTTGCGCGCATGCAGGTGCATCTGCGGGATAATCTCGCCGCCATCAAGGAACGCTTCCGCCCCGCCATATTTCCCGTCGCCCACGATAGGGTGGCCGATGGCCTCCAGATGCACGCGCAGCTGGTGCGTGCGTCCCGTCACAGGCAGAAGCTCCACCCATGAAAGGCGGCGCGCGGCGCGATCGACCACGCGGTAATGGGTGATGGCGTGTTTGCCCTCCTCATCGCTCTGCACACGCTCCATGCGGCTGTCTTTGCCCACTTCGCGTTTCAACAGCGGCAAATCAATCGTGCCTTCTTCGATGTCGGGCACGCCGATGACCAATGCCCAATAATATTTCTGCGCGGTCTTCTTGGCGAAGGAAGCGGCGAGCAGGCCAGCGTCTTTCGCGGTCTTGCCCAGCACCAGCACACCGGAGGTATCACGGTCTAGGCGGTGCACCAGCTTCGGCGATTCTTCGCCCTTGGCACGGGCGCGGGCGGCGAGGATGTCATCCACGCTTTCCTTCTGGCCGCTGCCGCCCTGCACTGCCAAGCCCGAGGGCTTGTTCAGCACGATCATATGCGCGTCTTCGAAGAGGATGTATTTCTCAAGGTCTTTGACTGCACCGGGCGCGATATGCGACCCTTTTTCTTTCTTTGGGGCTTTGCTGGGGGATGACAGCGTCACGAAATGGTCGGGGTAAGAAATCTCCTGTCCCTCGGCGATACGCGCATTCGCTTCGCATTTCTTGCCATCCAGCCGCACAGACCCTTTGCGCAATTCCTTAGAGAGCATACCATGCGCGACATCCGGCAGATGGCGCTTGAACCAGCGGTCGAGGCGGATGCCGTCATCGGCGTTATCAATGGTCTGCTTCAGCATATCAACCTGCGAATCCGCGTGTAAGGAGCAGTCCTGCGAACAGCCCGCCCACGCAAAGAATGATGGAAAGCGCGATATATAGCGCGGCGGCGCCCCATTGTCCACGTTCAATCAGCGAGACGCTATCCAGCGAGAAAGCCGAGAAGGTGGTGAACCCGCCGAGGAAGCCGACCGCCAGCAAAGTGCGGAGGTCTTGCGCATTCGGTGGAGAATGCCGTGCCAACCAGCCTACCAGCAGCCCCATGGCGAAACTGCCGAGGATGTTCACGCCCAGCGTGCCATAAGGGAAAGTCAGCCCCAGCCAGCGGGTGACGGCCGCGGAGAACCACCAACGGCTTACCGCACCTGCACCACCACCGAGGAAAACGAGGAGGATTGGGGGCATCACTCTTCCAATAAAATCGCATGATGTGGATATGAAAGATTAGACCACTGCAGCAATTCACTTTGTGAAGATGGAGGCTTTGGAAATCCTACAGTCTGCATAAGTAATAAATATCTACGACCTTTTTTGAAAAGCAAACTTTTATCACTTGGCTGTTCAAAATACTTGCTAACTTGAACATTCAACACATCAACAGGTTTGCCTTTAATAAAAGATATAGGCACAAAAGTGTAATTAGGTACAGATCCTACCCCAAGGGGCATAGAGGGTCTTATTTCACGATAATCACCTGTGTATTCAGCTATAGCAATAGTGTTGATAAGATTAAAAATCCGAGCGTTGATTTCGTAACTTTTTTGCATTTCAGCATCAGTATCCCCACCAGAGATTCTGGGAGAGGAAGGGCTAGAAGCTTTTTTCCCAACAGGCACAACAGGAAAATATTTTTGATTTACTTGATGCTGTTCTTCTTGCGATTTTTTTTCTTCAACCGTCATTAACAACCAAGGTTTCGGCGCACCAGATGGCATAGCAAATGAACTAAGATTAAAAAGAATTATCCCCAAAAAAACACCTGCGCTGCTCAAAAACCGCATCACTCTTCCCCCTGCCGCTGTTCGCGCAGCTTCGCCCAATATTCCTGCCGTTTTTTGATGTCACGCTCGAACCCGCGCTCTTTCGGCTGATAATACTCGCGCCTATCCATCTGCTCTGGGAAATAATCCTGCCCCGAAAAACCGTCCTTCGCGTCATGGTCATATTGATATCCCGCGCCGTAGCCCTCATTCTTCATGAGTTTGGTCGGCGCGTTCAAGATGTGTTTCGGCGGCATGAGCGAACCATTGGCCTTCGCATCCGACCGCGCGGCTTTGTAGGCGGTATATACTGCGTTGGACTTCGGCGCCGTGCCGAGATACACCACCGCCTGCGCTAAAGCCAGCTCGCCTTCGGGCGACCCTAGGAAGTCATACGTCTCTTTGGCGGCAAGCGCCTGATGCACCGCTTCAGGGTCAGCCAGCCCGATGTCCTCCACCGCGAAACGCACGAGGCGACGCGCGATATACAGCGGGTCTTCGCCGCCATCCAGCATCCGCGAAAACCAGTACAACGCCGCATCCGTATCCGAGCCGCGCAGGGACTTATGCAGCGCGGAAATCAGGTTATAATGGCTTTCTTGGGCTTTATCGTAAATCGGTGCGCGGCGGTGGATGGTCTCCACCAGTTTGGCGGTATCAAGGGGTTGTTTGGGACGGAGGGTGAATAGCTCCTCCGCCATATTCAGCAGATACCGCCCGTCCCCATCCGCCATCGCGAGCAGGGACGCACGCGCTTCTTTATCCAGCGGCAATGCGCGTTCCATCTTCGCTTCGGCGCGAGCGAGCAACTGCTCCAACGCCGCATCCTCCAACCGCCGCAGCACCACTAATCGGCAGCGCGACATGAGCGCGGAGTTCAGCTCGAATGAAGGATTCT
>VGDC01000020.1 GCA_016869895.1 Alphaproteobacteria bacterium | reverse complement strand
GCTGCCCCATGGAGCTTTCCACCTATTTCCGCATTAATGCGAAGAATACAGGGCAGTTCGAGCGCACGCTCATCATCGCCGACAAGGGCAGCTACGTGAGCTATCTGGAGGGCTGCACCGCCCCGCAGCGCGACGAGAATCAGCTGCACGCGGCGGTGGTGGAGCTGGTGGCGATGGAAGACGCGGAAATCCGCTATTCCACCGTGCAGAACTGGTATCCCGGTGATGAGAACGGCAAGGGCGGCATCTATAATTTCGTGACCAAACGCGGCGCGTGCCGTGGCGACCGCGCGAAGATTTCGTGGACGCAGGTGGAAACCGGCAGTGCCATCACGTGGAAATACCCCAGCTGTATCCTGCAGGGCGATGATTCCGTGGGTGAATTCTATTCCGTCGCCGTGGTGAATAACGCCCAACAGGCCGACACGGGCACGAAGATGATCCACATCGGCAAGAACACGAAGAGCAAAATCATCTCCAAAGGTATCTCCGCTGGCGTGGCGAACAACACGTATCGCGGCCTTGTGCGCATGATGCCCGGTGCAGAGAACGCGCGCAATTTCACCCAGTGCGATTCGATGCTGGTCGGCGATAAATGCGGGGCGCATACGATTCCGTATATCGAGGTGCGTAACCCCAGCGCGAAAGTGGAGCATGAGGCGACCACCAGCCGCATCAGCGAAGATCAGCTGTTCTATTGCCTGCAGCGCGGGTTGAACGCGGAAGAATCCATTGCGCTCATCGTCAACGGCTTCTGCAAGGAAGTGTTACAGGTGCTGCCCATGGAATTCGCCGTGGAAGCGCAGAAACTGGTGGGCATTTCGCTTGAGGGGAGTGTGGGCTGATGGAGTGGGTATTGCTTCTGGTGCTGAGTGTCTCCGGTGATATTCAGACCGCCGAAATTCCTTTCAGGTCGAGCATTCTCTGCGAGCGCGCGCTGAAACAGGTGAAAGAATCGCCCCCGTCCATGGGCGGGAACGCGTGGTGGATTGGCCAGCCGACGTCGCTGACTGGCGAACCCACCGCCCAAAACCACGAGATTCTGCTTCGTGGTGCTTATTGCTTAGAAACAGGTGTACAATAATGTTAGAAATCAAAGAACTGAAAGCCACAGTGGCGGATAAAGACATTCTTCGCGGGTTGAATCTGAAGGTCGGCGCGGGCGAAGTGCACGCCATCATGGGCCCGAACGGCGCGGGAAAATCCACCCTGTCTTATACGGTCGCGGGGCGCGACGGCTATGACGTGGTCGGCGGCGACATCCTCTTCAACGGCGAAAGCCTGCTGGAATTGGATGTGGATGAACGTGCGGCGAAGGGCATTTTCCTTGGATTCCAATATCCTGTGGAAATCCCCGGTGTCAGCAACATGACCTTCCTGAAGACCGCCGTGAACGCCCAGCGCAAGGCGCGCGGCGAAGCGGAACTGGATGCGATGGGTTTCCTGAAGCTCATCCGCGCGAAGGCGAAAGACCTGAATATCCCCGAAGAGATGCTGAAGCGTTCGGTGAACGTGGGCTTCTCTGGCGGTGAGAAGAAACGCAACGAAATGCTGCAGATGGCGCTGCTGGAGCCGAAATTGGCGATTCTGGACGAGACGGATTCCGGCCTCGATATCGACGCGCTGAAGACGGTGGCAGAGGGCATCAACCGTTTGCGTTCGCCGGAGCGCGCCATCGTGCTCATCACCCATTATCAGCGATTGCTGGACTATGTGCAGCCGGACTTCGTGCATATCTTAGCAGGCGGCAGAATCGCCCTTTCGGGGGATAAGACGCTGGCGCATAGGTTGGAAGCCGAGGGCTACGAAGCCATTATCGCAAAGGCCGCCTGATGTTCGCAAAGCCTGTTTATATCCCCGATGAAAGCGTGGCCGCCAAGCCGAGTGCCGTGGCATGGCTGGATGCGCGCCGCGAAAAGGCGGTTGCGGCGTTTCCCGGTTTCCCTTCGCAGAATGTGGAGCAGTGGAAATACACCAATGTGAAACCGCTGCTGGCGGTGGTGGCGGAAGGCCGCCCGAACCAGGGAGACATCAGCACAGCTGCGGGTCTGCTGGATGCGTTGCCCGCTGGGCCGCGCGTGGTCTTCGTGAACGGGCATTACCACACCGCTCTTTCCGATGTTCCGGCAATTTCCGGTCTATCTGTTGAACCGCTATCCAAATCCCTTGACGGACTTGAGCCGTATCTGGGCGTGTTGAGCGCGGCAGATGAGAAGAACGGCTTCGTTTCGGCGAGCCTCGCACAAGCCGAGGATGGCTTCGTTATCCGCGCTGATGCTGACGCAGAGGTGTCTTTGCCCATCGTCATCGCGCATATCCATACGGGTGGGGCGCAAGCGGAACGCACATTCACGCGCAGTATCATCGTGTTGGGCGAATCGGCTAAACTAGAAGTCATCGAATTGGCTGTCGGTGTGCCGGAGGCGCAATATGCCGCCATAGGCACCACGGAAATCTTCATCGCTGACCACGCCGAATTGCGCCATACGCTGATTCAGCAGGATAGCGCGAAAGGCGCGGAAGTGCTGACGCGTTACCTGACGCAGGGCAAGGAAAGCCAGTATCACGGCCTTGTGTTCACCACGGGCGCGAAGGTGAACCGCGTGGAGACTCACGCGCTGCTGACCGGCGAAAAAGCGCATACGGGTGTGCATACGGTGCAGCTTCTGCGCGATGAACGCCACAGCGACAGCACCACCCGCGTGACCCATGACACCACCGAGGCGACCAGCCAGCAGCATTGCCGCATGATTCTGGATGATAATGCGCGCGGCGTGTTCCAGGGCAAGACCATCGTGTCGCGTGATGCGCAGAAAACGGACGGCCAGCAGCTGAACAAGAATCTGCTGCTTTCCCGCACCGCTTGGGTGAACACCAAGCCGGAGCTGGAGATTTATGCCGATGACGTGAAGTGCTCGCACGGTGCGACGACGGGGGAATTGGACGCACATTCGCTGTTCTACCTTGAATCGCGCGGTATCGACAAAGCCAGTGCGCGCCGCTTGCTGGTCGAGGCTTTCGCGGAAGATGCCATCACGGAAGCGGGTGTTTCCGAGGAAATCAAAGATCATCTGCGTGCGCGGGTGGCGGATTGGATGCATCATGGCTGATTCGGCGTTCAAAGCGGTGGCGGCGAACTGGGACGTGGCAAGCATCCGCGAGGAATTTCCTATACTTTCTCGCCGCGTGGGAAAAGATAAGCCGCTGGTTTATTTCGATAATGCCGCAAGTAAGCAGAAGCCGCACCTCGTGTTGGACGCGATGGAAGACATCCACTGCCGCTATTATGCCAATGTGCATCGTGGCGCGCATACGCTAAGCGCGGAGGCCACGGACGCTTTCGAGGCCGCGCGCCGCAAGGTGCAGGGGTTCATCAACGCCAAGCACGAGCATGAAGTCATCTTCACGCGCGGCACGACGGATAGCATCAACCTCGTGGCGGCAAGCTACGGCAAAAGCGCGCTGAAAGCGGGCGACGTGGTGCTGCTTTCGCAAAGCGAGCATCATTCCAACATCGTGCCGTGGCAGTTGCTGCGTGAGCAAGTCGCCATCCATATCGTGCCTCTGCCGCTGCTGGCGGATGGCCGCATCGACCTTGATGCGTACGAATCCGAGCTGAAAAAGGGCAGAGTGAAGCTGGTGGCTGTTGGCCATGCGTCCAATGCCCTCGGCGTGGTGAACGATGCGGCGAAGCTGGCGAAGCTGGCGCATCAATATGGCGCGAAGATTCTGCTGGATGGCTGCCAAGCGGCGGCGCATCTGGATGTGGACGTGCAGGCGCTGGACGTGGATTTCTATGCGTTCTCCGCCCATAAGATGTATGGCCCGACGGGTATCGGCGCGTTATATGGCAAGGAAGCATTGCTGAACGCCATGCCGCCCTATCAGGGTGGCGGCGAGATGATTGACCGTGTGACCTTTGAAAAAACCACTTGGGCGGCGCTTCCGGCGAAATTCGAGGCGGGAACACCCGCCATCACTGAAGCCATCGGTTTCGGCGCAGCGGTGGATTTCCTGGAATCCATCGACCGCGAAGCCGCTCATGCCCATGAGAATGCGCTCCGCGCCCGTGTTATCCAGGGATTGGAAGCATTAGGTGGCGTGGCGGTTTACGGTTCTGCGCCGCAGATGCTGCCTGTTATTTCCTTCAACCTCATCGGCATCCATCATAATGATGTGGCATCGATGATCGATAATGAAGGTGTGGCGGTGCGCTCCGGTCATCATTGCGCACAGCCGCTGATGGACTGGTTCGGCATCACGGGTTCTGCCCGCGCGTCCTTGTGCTTCTATAATACGGAAGAGGAAGTGGACACGTTCCTTGCGGCTTTGGCGAAAGTGAAGGGAATTTTCGCATGACCAAAGGTGATTATAGCTTTCAGGATGCCATCGCCGATGCCATTAAGCAGCGGGAAGAGGCAGGACAATCGGCTTTCCAGCCGAACCCGACCCAGATGGCGGAGTTGGAGAAGCTGGGTCAACAGCCCGTTCCCCACTGCCGTGAGAAGCTGCATGAATCCATCGTAGCTGCGTTGCGCACGGTCTATGATCCTGAATTGCCTGTGAATCTTTATGACCTCGGTCTTATCTATGACATCATCATTGACGATGCGTTCAATGTAGAAGTGCGGATGACGCTGACCGCGCCGGGCTGCCCCGTGGCGGGCGAGATGCCGCGCATGGTCGAGCGCGCGGTGCGTTTCGTGAACGGTGTGAAGGACGTGAAGGCCGTGTTGGTCTGGAATCCGCCGTGGGACAAGAGCATGATGAGCGAAGAGGCCATGCTTGAACTCGGGTTTATGTAGGATTATATTATATAGTGCGCCCGCTGCGGAACATGCTGTTCCTCACATGGCGCGCCGCTTCGCGGGCTGATGGCTCGCTCGGCCTGCTGGCCTCGCAGACTACTGAGGCGTGGAGATATTTATGAGCGTGATGACCATAACCGATGCTGCGGCTGACCGCGTGAAAGCCCTGTTGGCGAAAGCACCGCAGGACGGAACGGTGCTCGGCCTGCGTCTGGGTGTGAAAACCAAGGGCTGCAACGGCCAGTCCTATACGGTCGATTACGCCAAGGAAGCTAAGGCCGGCGATGAAATCATCAACGACAAAGGCGTGACCATTTTCGTGGATGCACCGGCGGTACTAATGATTTTCGGCACCGAGATGGATTATAAGGACGACAAGTTCGAATCCGGCTTCACCTTCAAGAATCCCAATGAAAAAGGCCGTTGCGGCTGCGGCGAAAGCTTTCACGTATGATATGCGCCCGCTGCGGAACATCCTGTTCCTCACATGGCGCACCGCTTCGCAGGCTGATGGCTCGCTCGGCCTGCTGGCCTCGCCCCCACGCCTAGAAGTTTGAAAACACCAATGTCTGACCTAGAAGAACTCCAAGCCACACAAGCCGAAATCATCGAGGAATTCGCGTTCTTCGATGATTGGACGGATAAGTATAAGTACCTCATAGACCTCGGACGCGGCCTGCCGGAATTCGCGGAATCCCTTAAAGTGGATGAGAACAAGGTCTCCGGCTGCCAATCGCAGGTGTGGTTCGTGGCAGAAGAGCGGGAAGGGCGGCTGTTCTTCGCCGCCGCCAGCGACGCAGCCATCGTCTCCGGTCTCATCGCGCTGCTATTGCGTGTCTATTCAGGCCGTGAAGCGGAATCCATCGTACGTGCCGAGCCGGATTTCATCAAAGGCATCGACCTCACTGCCAATCTCTCCCCCTCCCGCAGCAATGGATTGCACTCCATGATCCGCGCCATCAAGAATCTCGCGGCGCGTTCTTTAGAGAAATCCGCGCTCTGAAGCGGTGCGGCAAAAAAATATAAGCCGCCCTCCAAAAAACGTCATTTTACCATCAAATATCGCTTGACGGCATCGAAGGCCAACACTAATATGCGCCCTCTTCGTAGAGGGTTCGGCCTGTTCGCGCCCTCTCTGTGCAAGAAAAGAAATTTTTGCTCAAAGGGCTGGAAACTCTAGCCTTATGGGCTTTTTTGACAATGTAATAGGGGATAAATATGCCAACGATTAACCAGTTGGTTCGCAAGCCGCGCAAAGTGGTCGCGAAACGTGATAAGGTTCCAGCACTGCAAGAATGCCCACAGAAACGTGGCGTTTGCACCCGCGTATACACCACCACGCCGAAGAAGCCGAACTCGGCTTTGCGTAAAGTGGCGCGTGTTCGCCTGACCAACGGTCACGAAGTAACCAGCTACATCCCCGGTGAAGGCCATAACCTGCAGGAGCACTCTGTTGTGCTCATCCGCGGCGGCCGCGTAAAAGATTTGCCTGGTGTGCGTTACCACACCATCCGCGGTACCCTCGATACGCAGGGCGTTAAAGACCGTAAGCAGCGTCGTTCCAAATACGGCGCGAAACGTCCGAAATAATAATTATCCAACGATTAGGAAATATACATGTCTCGTCGTCGCGCAGCAGAAAAACGCGAAGTTCATCCGGATGCGAAATTCGGTGATATCGTTCTGACCAAAATGATGAACTCCCTTATGCAGGACGGTAAAAAATCCGCTGCAGAAAGCATCGTGTACGGTGCCCTTGACCTCGTGAAAAGCCGCACCGGTCAGGACTCCCTGCAGGTGTTCCACGATGCACTCGATAAAGTGAAGCCTTCCGTAGAAGTCCGCAGCCGCCGTGTCGGTGGTGCGACCTATCAGGTTCCGGTCGAAGTCCGTGAAGAGCGTCGTCAGGCACTCGCTATCCGCTGGTTGATCGATTCTTCCCGCAAGCGTTCCGAGAAGACCATGCGCGAGCGTCTCGCTGGCGAGCTGTTGGATTCCATCAACGGTCGCGGCGGCGCTGTCAAGAAGCGCGAAGACACCCACCGCATGGCGGACGCGAACAAAGCGTTCTCGCACTATCGCTGGTAATCGCATTTAATTTCACAAAGTTCAGGCAGACAGAATATGGCTCGCACTACCCCATTAGAGAAGTATCGTAACATCGGTATCATGGCGCATATCGACGCCGGTAAAACGACGACCACCGAGCGTATCCTGTACTACACCGGCAAATCGCACAAGATCGGCGAAGTGCACGAAGGTGCTGCCACCATGGACTGGATGGAGCAGGAGCAGGAGCGTGGTATCACCATCACCTCCGCTGCGACCACCGCGTTCTGGGGCGACTACCGCATCAACATCATCGATACTCCGGGCCACGTTGACTTCACCATCGAAGTAGAGCGCTCGCTGCGCGTACTCGACGGCGCGGTGACCGTGTTCGACTCCGTTGCGGGTGTAGAGCCCCAGTCCGAGACCGTATGGCGTCAGGCTGATAAATACGGCGTTCCCCGTATCTGCTTCGTGAACAAGATGGACCGTACCGGTGCAGACTTCTTCCGTTGCGTGCAGATGATCATCGACCGCCTCGGCGCGACCCCGCTGGTCATCCAGCTGCCCGTCGGTTCTGAAGAGAAGTACCTCGGCCTCATCGACCTTGTGAAGAACAAAGCCGTCATCTGGAAAGATGAATCCCTTGGCGCGGAATTCGAATACGTCGAAATCCCTGACGAGTACAAAGAGCAGGCCGCTGAATACCGCCTGAAGATGATCGAGACCGCCGTCGAGATGGACGATGCGATCATGGAGAAATACCTCGGTGGCGAAGAGATCAGCGAAGCTGAACTGAAGAAGTGCATCCGTATGGGCGCCATCTCCGGTAAGTTCGTTCCTATCCTGAACGGTTCCGCGTTCAAGAACAAAGGCGTTCAGCCGATGCTTGACGCGGTTGTCGACTACCTGCCTGCTCCTACCGACGTAGAAGCCATCAAAGGTGTCAAAGCCGGTACCGAAGAAGAGATCGAACGTAAATCCTCCGATGAAGAAGCCTTCTCCGGCCTCGCGTTCAAAGTGATGAACGACCCGTTCGTCGGCTCCTTGACCTTCGTGCGTATCTACTCCGGCGTTCTCGCTGCGGGTTCCTATGTGCAGAACACCGTGAAGGAAAACCGTGAGCGCGTGGGCCGTATGTTGCTTATGCATGCGAACAGCCGTGAAGACGTGAAAGAAGCCCGCGCAGGTGACATCGTCGCACTCGCCGGTCTGAAGAACACCACCACCGGTGACACCCTCTGCGATCCTAACAGCCAGGTTATCCTTGAGCGTATGGAATTCCCTGAGCCCGTCATCGAAGTAGCTGTCGAGCCAAAGACCGCTGCTGACCAAGAGAAAATGGGTATGGCTCTTTCCCGCCTCGTCGCGGAAGATCCTTCCTTGCGCGTCTCCACCGATGAAGAGACCGGCCAGACCGTTCTTAAAGGTATGGGCGAATTGCACCTCGAGATCATCGTGGACCGCATGAAGCGTGAATTCAAGGTAGAAGCGAACGTCGGTGCGCCACAGGTTGCTTACCGCGAGACCATCACCAAGAAGCACGACATCGACTATACCCACAAGAAACAGTCCGGTGGTTCGGGTCAGTTCGCGCGCATCAAGCTCACCTTCGAGCCAGGCGAAACCGGTTCCGGCTTCACCTTCGAGAGCAAGATCGTCGGTGGTAACGTTCCTAAGGAATACATCCCTGGCGTTCAGAAGGGTCTCGCTAACTCCATGAACACCGGTACCATCGCGGGTTACCCTGTGATCGACGTGAAAGCGACGCTCACCGACGGTGCATACCATGACGTTGACTCCAGCGTTCTCGCGTTCGAGATCGCGGCACGCGGTGCGTTCCGTGAAGGTATCGCTAAAGCCGAGCCCCGTCTGCTTGAGCCGGTCATGAAAGTCGAAGTCGTGACCCCCGAAGTGAACATGGGTGACGTCATCGGTGACTTGAACAGCCGCCGCGGTCAAATCCTCGGTATGGAACCACGCGGTAACGCGCAGGTCATCAACGCACACGTGCCGCTTGCTAACATGTTCGGTTATGTGAACACCCTTCGCTCCATGTCCCAGGGGCGTGCGCAGTACAGCATGGTGTTCGACCACTATCAGCAGGTGCCCAATAACGTGGCAGAAGAAATCAAAGCGAAGGTCGCGTAACGCGTTTCGCCTTAGCAATTTAGAAAGTTTGGAGTATCCGTCATGGGAAAAGAGAAGTTTGCACGTAATAAGCCGCATTGTAACATCGGCACCATCGGTCACGTTGACCATGGCAAGACGACGTTGACCGCAGCGATCACCAAGTACTTCGGTGAATATAAAGCATATGACCAGATCGATGCTTCTCCTGAAGAGAAAGCACGCGGCATCACCATCTCGACCGCACACGTCGAGTATGAGACCGATCCCCGTCACTACGCACACGTTGACTGCCCCGGCCACGCTGACTATGTGAAGAACATGATCACCGGTGCTGCGCAGATGGACGGCGCGATTCTGGTTTGCTCCGCTGCTGACGGCCCGATGCCACAGACCCGTGAGCACATCCTGCTCGCTCGTCAGGTCGGCGTTCCTGCGCTGGTCGTGTTCCTGAACAAGTGCGACATGGTCGACGATCCTGAGCTGCTCGAACTCGTCGAGATGGAAGTGCGCGAGCTGCTTTCCTCCTACGACTTCCCCGGCGACGAGATCCCCATCATCAAGGGTTCCGCTCTGGCGGCTCTCGATGGTTCCAACCCCGAGCTCGGCGAGAAAGCCATCCGTGAACTGATGGCCGCTGTAGACACCTACATCCCGCAGCCTGCACGTGCACTCGACCTGCCGTTCCTGATGCCGATCGAGGACGTGTTCTCCATCTCCGGCCGTGGTACCGTTGTGACCGGCCGTGTTGAGCGTGGCGTCGTGAAAGTCGGTGAAGAGATCGAGATCGTCGGTATCAAGCCGACCACCAAGACGACCTGCACCGGCGTCGAGATGTTCCGCAAGCTGCTTGACCAGGGTCAGGCAGGTGACAACGTCGGCGTTCTGCTGCGTGGCACCAAGCGTGAGGAAGTCGAGCGTGGTCAGGTTCTTTGCAAACCCGGCTCCATCAAGCCGCACACCAAGTTCAAAGCTGAGACCTATGTGCTCAACAAAGAAGAAGGTGGCCGTCACACCCCGTTCTTCAGCAACTACCGCCCGCAGTTCTACTTCCGTACCACGGACGTGACCGGTTCCGTAGTGCTGCCTGAAGGCACCGAGATGGTCATGCCTGGAGACAACATCACCATGGAGATCACGCTGATCGCGCCGATCGCTATGGACGAAGGTCTGCGTTTCGCTATCCGTGAAGGCGGTCGTACCGTCGGCGCGGGCGTCGTAGCCAAAATCATCGAGTAATACGTGCATTGATGGTGTGGTCAGTGTCCTTCGGGATGCTGACCACATTTTTCGCGGCGAAGGAGAGTAGCTCAATTGGTAGAGCACCGGTCTCCAAAACCGGGGGTTGCGGGTTCGATCCCTGTCTCTCCTGCCAGCGAAGCGAAAATGGGTTAAGCAAGATTTCGCCCGAACGGGCAAGGTATAGAAACATGGCAAAAGCGACTCCAGGTGAATTCGTCCGGCAGGTGCGTCAGGAAGTCTCCAAAGTGACCTTCCCGACCCGTCGTGAAACGCTCATCTCTTCGGTGCTCGTCCTCGTGATGGTCACCATCGTGTCGCTGTTCCTGCTGTTGACGGATTCCATCGTGCAATACGTCATCCGGCACATCCTCGGTTTCGGACAATAAGATTTAGGGTTGGAGAAATAGAATATGGCGGCCCGCTGGTATATCGTACATGCGCACTCCGGCTTCGAGAAGAAGGTAGCGCAGTCCATCCGCGAACAGTTCGCGCAGTATAACATCACCGATAAGCTCGAAGAAGTCGTCGTACCGACTGAAGAGGTCATCGAAGTTCGCCGCGGCAAGAAAGTCTCCGCCGAACGCAAATTCTTCCCCGGCTATGTGCTGGTGAAAATGGAACTCAACGACCAGACCTGGCATCTGGTGAAGAACACCCAGAAAGTCACTGGCTTCCTGGGCGGCAATGGCAAGCCTCAGGCGATTCCTGAGAGCGAAGTCGGCCGCATCTTCAGCCAGATCAAGGAAGGTATCGAAAAGCCGCGCTCGACCATCGTGTTCGAAATCGGCGATTCCGTCAAAGTCATCGACGGTCCGTTCGATTCCTTCGTCGGCACGGTCGAGGATGTCGAGGAAGAAAAATCCCGCGTCAAGGTCTCCGTTTCGATCTTCGGTCGTTCCACGCCCGTCGATCTGGAGTTCTCGCAGGTGGAAAAAATCGCTTAAAGCAGCAATCGGAACGGCACTGAATACGCGGTTCCCGGAGGCCGGAAAAGAAAAAAACGGCATTCCCTGCTTTTTTTGTTTGTAAATTCGGAAAAATGATTTATATAATCCGTCCTCCTTTCTTGAAAGGTTAAGAGGTTATGGCTAAAAAAGTAATAGGTTACATCAAACTCCAGATCCCGGCAGGCAAGGCGAACCCGTCTCCCCCGGTTGGTCCTGCGCTCGGTCAGCGCGGTTTGAACATCATGGAATTCTGCAAGGCGTTCAACGCCGCCACGCAGGATAAGGAACCCGGCATGCCGATTCCCGTGGTCATCACGGCGTATGCGGACCGTACCTTCTCCTTCGTGACCAAGACCCCTCCCGCTTCCTACTTCATCATGAAGAGCGCGAAGCTGAAGAAAGGTTCGCAGAACCCCGGTAAGGACGTCGTGGGCAAGATCTCCCGCGCCCAGCTGGAAGAAATCGCGGCCCAGAAGATGGTCGATCTTAACGCCAATGATACGCATGCGGCTGTCCAGATGCTGGCCGGTTCCGCGCGTTCCATGGGCTTGCAGGTAACGGAGTAAGGCACAATGGCTAAGCAAGCGAAAAACGCTGACGTGAAAGTCGGCAAAGGCAAGCGCCACGCCGCTGCCCTGAAAGCGGTCGATTCCACCAAGCGCTATGAGCTGGGTGAAGCGGTTGCCCTCGTGAAAAGCAACGCGAAAGCGAAATTCGACGAGACCGTCGAAGTCGCTCTCAACCTGGGTGTCGACCCCAAGCACGCTGACCAGATGGTTCGCGGCATGGTCGGTATGCCCAATGGTATCGGTAAGACCCTGCGCGTAGCAGTCTTCGCCAAAGGCCCGAAGGCTGATGAGGCGAAAGCCGCTGGCGCTGAGCTGGTCGGCGCGGAAGATCTCGCCGATGCGATTCAGAAAGGCGAATCCGGTTTTGATCGCTGCATCGCGA